>JBDIAU010000025.1:0-12487 GCA_039812565.1 Beutenbergiaceae bacterium | reverse complement strand
TCGCCGGGCAGCCCGTGCCGATGTTCCAGGGCGCCTACCCGGAGCCCCAGGTCCGCGCGATCATCGACGAGCTCCTCTCGGTCGCGGCGAGCAACGGCGTCGACGGGACGCTCGCCGAGGCCGGCGCGCCGGCGGCCGGCGACGCCGTGCCCGCCGAGCCGGAGCTGCCCCCGCTGCACCAGGAGGCGTACGACGCCCTCGAGCGCGACGACCTCGACGGCGCCGCTCGGGCGTTCGGGCAGGCGTTGCGGGAGAACCCGCGCGATGCGGACGCCAAGGCCGGCCTCGCCCAGGTGGAGCTGTTGCAGCGGCTCGTCGCCATCGACCCTGCCGCCGTGCTCGCGGCGGCCGCGGCCGACCCGTCGGACGTCGACGCGCAGCTCGCGGCCGCAGACGTCGAGGTGGCCTCGAATCGCATCCCGGCCGCGTTCGACCGCCTCGTCGAGGTGGTCCGCCGGACACGCGGACCCGAGCGGGACCGCGTGCGGGTGCGGCTGATCGACCTGTTCGAGGTGGTCGGCACGACGGCGCCCGAGGTGGTCGCCGCGCGCCGCGCGCTCGCAGCGGCGCTCTACTGACCGCGGCGGCGACGAGAGTCTGACGCCGGTCGACCGACCCGCACCGACGCCGACGGGGCCGGGTGGGACGTCCCGAAGGACGACCACCCGGCCCCGTCGTGGTGCGTGCGGGCAGGCCTAGTCGGCGGAGACCTGTCGGAGCCAGACGGCGCCCAGCGGCGGGACGCGCAGCGCCGCGGAGTGGCGCCGGCCCATCCAGCCGATCGGCTCGGCCTCGATCGGGCCGACGTTGATGACGCCGGAGCCGCCGTACTTCAGGTCGTCCGTGTTGACGATCTCCTCCCACGTACCGCCGGCCGGCAGGCCGATCCGGTAGCCCTCGTGGGGGACGCCTGCGAAGTTCACGACCGCGACGACCACGTCACCCTTGTTGTCCTTGCGCAGGTAGGCGAGCGTGTTGTGGTTGCCGTCGTTGGCCTCGATCCACTCGAAGCCGTCCGGCGTGAAGTCGTAGGTCCACAGGGCCGGGTGCGCCTTGTACACCTTGTTGAGGTCACGCACGAGGTCGGCGCAGCCCGAGTGCAGCGGGTCGTCGTAGTGCCACCAGTCGAGGCCGCGGGACTCGGACCACTCGCCGCCCTGGGCGAACTCGCAGCCCATGAACAGGAGCTGCTTGCCGGGGTGCGTCCACATGTAGGCGAGGAGGGCGCGGACGCCGGCCACCTGCTGCCAGTGGTCGCCCGGCATCCGGGCGAGGAGCGAGCCCTTGCCGTGGACGACCTCGTCGTGGCTGATCGGCAGGACGAACTGCTCCGAGTAGGCGTAGACCATCGAGAACGTCAGCTGGCCGTGGTGGTAGCGGCGGTTGATCGGCAGCTCCTGCATGTAGCGGAGCGTGTCGTTCATCCAGCCCATGTTCCACTTCAGGCCGAAGCCGAGGCCGCCGTACTCCGTGCCGGCCGTGACGCCCGGGAACGCCGTCGACTCCTCGGCGATCATCATGACGCCGGGGCAGCGCTTGTACGCCGTGGCGTTGGCCTCCTGCAGGAAGCTGATCGCCTCGAGGTTCTCGCGGCCGCCGAACGCGTTCGGCCGCCACTGCCCGGCCTCCCGGGAGTAGTCGAGGTAGAGCATCGAGGCCACCGCGTCGACGCGCAGACCATCGACGTGGAACTCCTGCAGCCAGAAGATCGCGTTGGCGACGAGGAAGTTGCGGACCTCGTTGCGCCCGAAGTTGAAGATGAAGGTGCCCCAGTCCTGGTGCTCGCCGCGCAGCGGGTCGGGGTCCTCGTAGAGCGGGGTGCCGTCGAAGCGGGCCAGCGCCCAGTCGTCCTTGGGGAAGTGGGCGGGCACCCAGTCGACGATGACGCCGATGCCGGCCTTGTGGAGCGTGTCGACGAGGTAGCGGAAGTCGTCCGGGTGGCCGAACCGCGACGACGGCGCGTAGTAGGACGTGACCTGGTAGCCCCACGACCCGCCGAACGGGTGCTCGGCGACCGGCATGAACTCGACGTGGGTGAAGCCGAGGCTCGTCACGTACTGGGTGAGCTCCTCGGCGAGCTCGCGGTAGCCGAGGCCGACCCGCCACGAGCCGAGGTGGACCTCGTAGGTGCTCATGGGGCCGTTGTGCGGGTTGGTCTCCGCCCGCTCGGTCATCCACGCGTCGTCGGTCCACTCGTACGTCGACTCGACGACGACGGACGCGGTGGCCGGGGGCTGCTCGGTGCCGCGGGCCATCGGGTCGGCCTTCTGGTGCCACGAGCCGTCGCGGTAGCCGACCTCGAACTTGTACCGGGCGCCGGCCTCGACGCCGGGGATGAAGAGCTCCCAGACGCCGCAGGAGCCGAGGGAGCGCATCGAGTGCTGGGCGCCCTGCCAGTGGTTGAAGTCGCCGACCACGCGGACCGCGCGCGCGTTCGGCGCCCAGACGGCGAAGGAGACGCCCGTGACGTCGCCGAGGACGCTCGGGAACCGGCGGACGTGCGCCCCGAGCACGGTCCACAGCTCCTCGTGACGGCCCTCGCCGATGAGGTACTGGTCCATCTCGCCGAGCGTCGGCAGGAAGCGGTAGGGGTCGTCCTGCGTGTGGACGACGCCGTCCTCGTAGATCACCTCGAGGCGGTAGTCCGGCACGGCGTCGCCCTCGAAGGCGACGACCCAGATGCCGTCGAGCTCGTGGGTGGTGTCGTGGGCGCCGTCGAGCGTCAGGACGCGCACGCTCGAGGCGAGCGGCCGCAGGACGCGGATCGTCACGACGCCGTCGTGCACGCGACCACCGAGGACCGAGTGCGGGTCGTGGTGGTAGCCCCACGCGACGGCACGCAACGTGTCGTCGTGAACGGGCACGGCAGCGGGAGCGGGTGTCTCAGCGGTCATGGTCACACTCTTCCACGTGGGCTCGTACGGGTAGGGACAATCGCGACGCCGTCGTCGCGTGTGGTCAGGCAGGACGTTCGGGAGGCGCCTCGAGCGTGAGCTCGCGGCGGATCGCCTCGAGCGGGATCTCGAGCCAGTCGGGCCGGTTGCGGGCCTCGTACACCGCCTCGTAGAGAGCCCGCTCGATGAGCAGGGCCCGCTCGAGGAGGGGCTCGGGCGCGCCCGAGCCGCCCGAGCGGACCTCGGCCACGTAGGCGTCGCGAAGCGCCCGCCGGGCCTCCTCGGCCCACTCCGGGCTCCCGTTGCCGACGGCGGCCGCGTAGTCGACGGAGCGCAGCGCGCCCGCGAGGTCGCGCAGGGCCTGGTCGGGCCGGGTCCGAGCCTCGAGCGAGCGCAGCGGCTCGCCCTCGAAGTCGAGGACGAACCAGCCCGCCTCCGCGTGGAGGCACTGGCCGAGGTGGAAGTCGCCGTGCACGCGTTGGTCCAGCGGCACGTCGGGGAGCCGCTCGACCTCGGCCACGACCTGCTCGACGGCGGGCAGGTAGCCCGCGAGCTCGGGGACCTCCCCGGCGGCCCACGCCACCCGGGCGCGCAGCGCCTCGGCGAGCGCGGCGGCCCGAGCAGGACCGTCGCGCTCGTCGGCCGGCGGGAACGCGGCCGCGAGGGCGCGGTGCATCTGCGCCACGGTCCGGCCCAGGTCGGCCGCCAGCTCGGCGAAGCTCGTGCCCTCGCGGGCGAGGAAGCAGGCGAGCTCGAACCCGTCGTGCGCGCCGGGCACGAAGGCCGCGACGACGCCGAGGTGCCCGTGGTGGACTGCGCCGTCCGCGGTCCAGGTGCCCTCCACCCAGCCGAGCGGCTCGGGGACGGCGGACCAGCCGGCGGCGACGAGGGCCACCGGGACCTCGATCTCGGGGTTGCGACCGTCGCTCACCACGCGGAAGACCTTGAGGATGCCGTCGGGCCCCGGCCCGGCGTCCGCGCGCCGCGGCAGGAGGACGGACGTGTTCGACTGCTCGCCGCGCAGCACCCGGGCGTGGGACGGGTCGAGGGCGGCCAGACCCGCCCCGGTGCCCTGCTCGACGGCGAGGGCCGCCCAGGCGCGCAGGAACGCGGGGTGGTGCGGGCCGTCGGCGAGGACGCGGCCGTCGGGCAGCGTGGCGATGGCACCCGGGACGTCGTCCGCGGCGCCGTCGGCGACGACGAGCGGGACCTGGACGAGCACGGTGCCCTCGGACGAGGGCACCTGCACCAGCGCGTCGCCGACGAGCGCCGCGCCGGCCGGGTCCTCGAGCCGGATGAGGGCGGCCAGGGCCGCAGCGCCCGCACCGGTCGCGTCCTTCGCCGGGTACCAGCGCTGCCCGGTGAGCCAGCCGCCGAGCGCGCCGAGGAGATCGGCGTCGGTGGGCCACGTGGTCATCGCGCTCACTCCGTTCCGTGCCGGGTGGAGCGGGACCGGCCGCCCGTCGTCGGCGGGGTCGGGGGCGCCGTCGGGGGCGCGTCGACGGGCGTGGGAGCGACCGGGGCCCCGGCAGGGGCCGCCGTGCCCATGGCCGAGGCGGCCGGCGCCGGGGTGGCAGCGACGGCCGCCGGCCGCCTGCCGACGGCGAGCCAGAAGAAGTCGCGCGCGCCGAGCGTGAAGGTGACCGTGCCGTCGGCGCCGACCGCGGGGAACGCGCCGCCGCCGAAGACGTCGACGAGCGTGGCTCCGGCGTGGTCGGACACCTGGACGGTGCCCGCGCGGGGGGTGTTCGCCATGTTCATCACGCACAGCACGGCCTCGGCCGCGTTGACCCGCAGGAAGGCGAGGATCGCGTCGTTGTCCACGGGGAGCGGGACGAAGTCGCCGTTGCCGAAGACGGGGTGCGCGCGCCGCACCTCGAGGATGCCCCGCACCCAGTGCAGCAGGGACGTGTGCTGCGCGAGCTGGGCCTCGACGTTGACGACGCCGTAGTGGTGCACCAGCGACTGGATCAGCGGGAGGTAGAGCTTGCCGGGGTCGGCCACGGAGAAGCCCGCGTTGCGGTCGGGGGTCCACTGCATCGGGGTGCGGACCGAGTCCCGGTCCGGCAGCCAGATGTTGTCCCCCATGCCGATCTCGTCGCCGTAGTAGAGGCACGGGCTGCCCGGCAGGGAGAGCAGGAGCGCGTGCGCGAGCTCGATCTCCGCCCGCGAGTTGCCCAGGAGCGTCGCGAGCCGGCGCCGGATGCCGATGTTCGCCCGCATCCGCGGGTCCTCGGCGTACCAGCCGTACATCGCGGCGCGCTCCTCGGTGGAGACCATCTCGAGCGTGAGCTCGTCGTGGTTGCGCAGGAAGGTCCCCCACTGGGCGCCGGACGGGATCTCCGGCGTGTCCGCGAGGATGTCCACGATCGCCGTCGCCCGCTGCTCGCGCAGCGCGTAGTAGAGCCGCGGCATCACGGGGAAGTGGAAGCACATGTGGCACTCGGGCTCGTCCTCGGTGCCGTAGTACTCGACGACGTCCGCCGGCCACTGGTTCGCCTCCGCCAGGAGCACGGTTCCCGGGAACTCCCGGTCCACCATCGCCCGCAGGTCCCGCAGGAAACGGTGCGTCTTGGGGAGGTTCTCGCAGTTGGTGCCCTCGGCCTCGTAGAGGTAGGGGACGGCGTCGAGGCGGAAGCCGTCGACGCCGAGCCGCATCCAGAAGCGGACGACGTCGAACATCGCCTCGCGCACCAGCGGGTTCTCGAAGTTGAGGTCGGGCTGGTGCGAGAAGAACCGGTGCCAGAAGTACTGGCGGCGGACGGGGTCGAACGTCCAGTTCGACGTCTCGGTGTCGATGAAGATGATCCGCGCGTCGCTGTACCGGCTGGTGGTGTCGCTCCACACGTAGAAGTCGCCGTAGGGCCCGTTCGGGTTCGAGCGGGAGGACTGGAACCACGGGTGCGCGTCGCTGGTGTGGTTCATGACCAGGTCGATGATGATCCGGATCCCGCGGGCGTGGGCGTCCGCGATCAGCTCCGCGAAGTCGTCGACCGTGCCGTAGTCCGAGGCGATCCCCGTGTAGTCGGAGACGTCGTAGCCGCCGTCGCGCATCGGGGAGGGGAAGATCGGCGGGAGCCACAGGCAGTCGACGCCGAGCCACTGCAGGTAGTCCAGGCGGTCGATGAGGCCGCGCAGGTCGCCGAAGCCGTCCCCGTCGGAGTCCGCGAAGGCCCTGGGCAGGACCTCGTAGAACACCGCCGTCCTGTACCACTCCGGATCGGGCCGCAGGCCCGGTCTCCCGGCGTCGGGGACCTGGGCCTGCGGCGTGGTGCGGGTGGGCAGTGACGGGGCGGGGGTCATCGGGCCTGGACCGACATGACGTGGGCGCACTGGACGTGCGGGTTCAGGCGGACGAAGGGGTGCTCGCCCCAGGTGTACGTCTCGCCCGTGATCTCGTCCCGGACGTCGAACTGCAGGTAGGTCCCCGGCTCCGGGGCCGCCAGCCCGAGCGCGGCGCGGTCGAGGTAGACGACGCCCTCGCGGGTGGTGAACGGGTCGAGGTTGACGACGACGATCACCGTGTCCGCCTCGCCCGTCGGTGAGTCCTGGGCCTCGAGGTGCCGGGAGAAGCACAGCGTGGAGTCGTCGCTCGTGGGGTGGATCGTGACGTTGCGCAGCCGCTGCAACGCCGGGTGGGCGCGGCGCATCTCGTTGAGCATCGTCAGGAGGCGGGCGATGCCGATGTGCTCGGCCCGGTCCCACTCCCGCCGCTTGAACTCGTACTTCTCGTTGTCCACCTGCTCCTCGGCGCCCGGCCTCGGCACGTTCTCGACCAGCTCGTAGCCGGCGTAGATGCCCCACGTCGGAGCGCCGAGCGCGGCCAGGACGGCGCGGATCGCGAACGCCGCGGTGCCGCCCTGCTGCATGTACGGGGTGAGGATGTCGTGCGTCGTCGGCCACAGGCTCGGCCGCATGACGGCGGCCCAGTCGCCCGCGAGCTCCTGGAAGTAGGCGCCCAGCTCGTGCTTGTTGATGCGCCACGTGAAGTACGTGTACGACTGGTGGAAGCCCACCATGCCGAGCGTGTGCATCATCGCCGGGCGCGTGAACGCCTCGGAGAGGAAGACCACCTCGGGGTGCTTCTCGTGCATCTCCGTGAGGATCTGCTCCCAGAAGTTCAACGGCTTGGTGTGCGGGTTGTCGACGCGGAACGCGGTGACGCCGTGCTCGATCCAGACCTCGAGCATGTCGCGGATGGCCTCGTAGATGCCCTCGGGGTCGTTGTCGAAGTTGAGCGGGTAGATGTCCTGGTACTTCTTCGGCGGGTTCTCGGCGTAGGCGATCGAGCCGTCCGCGCGCGTTGTGAACCACTCCGGGTGCTCCTGGACCCACGGGTGGTCGGGGGAGCACTGCAGGGCGATGTCGAGCGCGACCTCCATGCCCACCTCGCGGGCCCTGGCCACGAAGTAGTCGAAGTCCTCGAACGTGCCGAGCTCGGGGTGGATCGCGTCGTGCCCGCCCTCGGGGGAGCCGATCGCGTACGGCGAGCCCGGGTCCCCCTCGACCGTCGTCAGCGTGTTGTTCTTGCCCTTGCGGAACGTCGTGCCGATCGGGTGGATGGGCGTCAGGTAGATGACGTCGAAGCCCATGGCCGCGATCTGGGGCAGGCGCTCGGTGGCCGTGCGCAGCGTGCCCGAGTTCCACCGGCCGGTCCCCGGGTCCTGCCACGCGCCCTCGGACCGCGGGAAGATCTCGTACCAGGCGCCGACGAGCGCGCGCTCGCGGTGGACGACGAGCGGGTAGTCCGCCGACGGCGAGACGAACTCACGGATCGGGTTCGCGGCGAGGGCGGCCTGGACCGCGGCCGACCGCCCGGCGGCGAACCGCTCGGCCGGCGTCTGCGAGTCGTTGCGCAGGCCCCAGACCGCGTCCTGCAGCGCCTGGACCGTGCCCGCGTCGAGGCCCTCGCGCTCCGCGGCGCGGTCCAGCAGCCGGGCGCCCTCCTCGAGCATGAGCTCGACGTCGACGTTCGAGCGGATCTTGATCTCGGCGTCGTGGCTCCACGTGCCGTACGGGTCCGACCAGCCCTCGACGCGGAACGTCCACGTGCCCTCGGCGTCGGGTGTCAGCCGGGTCTCGAAGATGTCGACGCCGGGCCGGGGGCCGTCCATCCGGACCCACGAGTGCACCGTGCCGTCGGGCCTGACCAGCACCGCCGTCGCCGCGACCGCGTCGTGGCCCTCGCGGAAGACCGTGGCGCGGATCGGGACCGCCTCGCCCACCACGGCCTTGGTGGGCCAGCGTCCGCCTTCGATGACGGGCTGCACGGCCAGCACCGGGATCCGGCCGATGGGGACATGGGGCGTCGGGAGCGGCGTCGTTGCGGTCACGAGGGTGAACCTATCCAGGTCCGGGCCGTCGTGGGAGCCCCGTTCGCAGGTAGTTTCGGTGGTGGACGCGCCGGGCGGGTCGGGCGGGCTCGCGGGCCCGAGGGTCACTCGGACGAGAGGTACAGCCGCATGCTGAGGGGCTCCATCTCGATGCGCTCGCCGGCGAGCACGCGCACGCCCGAGAGGATGGCCTGGGCCCGGATCTCCCGCGGGTGCTCCCACGCCGAGTCCCACATCAGGGTGTAGCCGCGCTCACGCCCGATGGCGAGCTCGACCTCGACCTGGTCGAGGTAGCCGTTGAGGACGAGCAGCGCGTCCTGGTCGCCGAACGGCTCGCCGGAGCGGAGCATCTGGAGCACCCGGTTGCCCCGGTCGTGCCACGCGCTGGCGTCGAGCACACGACCGTCGACGCCGTACCACGCGAGGTCCGGGATGACGTCGTCGCCCACGAACCAGCCCGCGCTGAACCGGTCCGGGCGCAGCGACGCGTGCTGGCGCCGCAGGTGGAGCAGGTACTTCGTGGTGGCGAGCAGGTCCGCGCGCCACGGCTTGAGGTCCCAGCTCATCCAGGAGATCTCGGAGTCCTGGCAGTAGGCGTTGTTGTTGCCGCGCTGGCTGCGGCCCATCTCGTCACCCGCGGTGATCATCGGGGTGCCGGCCGCGAGGAGCAGGGTGCCCATGAGGTTGCGGATGGAGCGCCGGCGCAGCGGCAGGATCGCGGCGGCGTCGGACTCGCGGTTGACCGAGCCCTCGACGCCGTGGTTCCACGAGCGGTTGTCGTCGGAGCCGTCCCGGTTGTCCTCGAGGTTGGCCCGGTTGTCCTTGTGGTCGTAGCTCACGAGGTCGGCGAGGGTGAAGCCGTCGTGCGCCGTGACGAAGTTGAGGCTCGCCGTCGGGCCCCGGCCGCCCGGGATCTCGCCGTGGCCGAAGAGGTCGGCCGAGCCGGCCAGGCGCGTCGCGAGGTCGCGCAGGTCGTGGCCGGCGTGCCCGTGCGAGAGCGCCGCCGCGTCGGAGAGCCAGAACGTGCGGGACGCCCCCCGGAAGCGGTCGTTCCACTCGGTCACGGGGTAGGGGAACTGGCCCGTGCGCCAGCCACCCGGCCCGAGGTCCCACGGCTCGGCGATGAGCTTCGCCGTCGAGAGCACGGGGTCGGTCTGCAGGGCGACGAGGAAGGGGTGCCGCCCGCTGAACTCGGCGGCGTCGCGGCCCAGCGTGACCGCCAGGTCGAACCGGAAGCCGTCGACGCCCACGCGCTCGACCCAGTACCGCAGGCTGTCGAGGGCCATCTGGACCACGCGGCTGCGGCGGAAGTCGAGCGTGTTGCCGCACCCGGTGAGGTCGGCGTAGGTGGCCGGGCTGCGGCCGTCGTGGAGGTAGTAGCCGGTGTTGTCGAGGCCGCGCCAGGACAGGTGCGGGCCGTCCGCGCCGGCCTCCGCCGTGTGGTTGTAGACGACGTCGAGGACCACCTCGATGCCGGCCTCGTGCAGGAGGCTCACCATCCCCTTGACCTCGTCGAGGACGGCGGCGGCGCCGCGGTCCTGCGCCCGCTGGGTCGCGTAGGACGGCTCCGGGGCGAAGAAGCCGAGCGTGTTGTAGCCCCAGTAGTTCGTCAGCCCCCGCTTGAGGAGAAACGGCTCGCTGGCGATCGCCTGGATGGGCAGCAGCTCGAGGGTGGTCACGCCGAGCGAGCGGAGGTGGTCGATCATCACGGGGTGGGCCAGGCCGGCGTAGGTGCCGCGCAGCTCCTCCGGCATGCCCGGCATGAGCTTCGTGAGGCCCTTCACGTGCGCCTCGTAGACGACCGTCTCGCTCCAGGGCACGAACGGCCGCGGCGCACCGCTCCACGGGTGGTCCTCGAGCACGACGCCGTGCGGGACCCAGGGCGCGGAGTCGCGGTCGTCCCGCGGCAGGTCGGGGTAGAGCGGGTTGAGGTTGCGGTCGACGACGTGCCCGTAGACCTCGCCGCGCAGCTCGAGCGTTCCCTCGAGCCCGCGCGCGTAGGGGTCGAGCAGGAGCTTGGCCGGGTTGTGACGCAGGCCGGCCGCCGGATCCCAGCGGCCGTGGACGCGGAAGCCGTAGTGCTGACCAGCCCGGACGCCGGGCACGTGGCCGTGCCACAGGCCGTGGACCGGCCCCGCGAGGGTGTAGCGACGCTCTCGCCAGCCGCCGTCAGGCCCTCGGTCGAGGAGGCACAGCTCCACGCGGTCGGCCTGGGCCGCGACGATGCCGACGTCCACGCCGTCGCCGCGCAGGTGCACACCCAGGCGGCGGGGAGCCGGGACGCCGGCCGCCTCGAGGGTCGCCACGGGCTCGCTGACGAGCCGCAGCGGGCTGGCCAGGGGTTCCTTGCCCAGCGTCGCACGTGGGGTCATCGGAGAAGTGTCCCGCATGGCGGCGCCTGGTCCGGACCCGACACAAGATTTGGCACCCTGGCCCCAGCAGACACGGCCCAACGAGAGAACGAGGCACGGGCATGAAGATCGTCGTGTGCGTCAAGCATGTCCCCGACACGCAGGCGGACCGGTCTTTCGGCGCTGACAACCGCGTGGCGCGGAGCGAGGACGACGTCCTCAACGAGCTCGACGAGAACGCCGTCGAGGCGGCGCTGACCATCGCCGAGGAGCACGGGGGCGAGGTGGTCGCGCTCACCGTCGGCCCGGCCGCGGCCGCGGGCGCTGTCCGCAAGGCGCTCCAGATGGGCGCCGACGCCGCGGTGCACGTGCTCGACGAGCGGATCGCCGGCGCGGACGTGCTCGGCACCGCCGAGGTGCTCGCGGCGGCCGTCCGCGCGGTCGCCGAGGACGGCCCGGTGGACCTCGTCGTGACCGGGATGGCGGCGCTCGACTCCCTCACGTCGATGGTGCCGGCGGCGCTCGCTGCGACGCTCGGCCTGCCCGCGCTCACGCTGGCCGCCGAGGTGACGGTGGCCGACGGCGTCGTGCGGGTCCGCCGGGACGTCGGTGAGGTGGCCGAGGTGCTCGAGGCCGACCTGCCCGCCCTGGTGAGCGTCACCGACCAGGCCAACGAGCCCCGGTACCCCAACTTCAAGGGGATCATGGCCGCCAAGAAGAAGCCGGTGCGCACCCTCGACCTCGACGACGTGGCGCTCGCCGCGCCCGCGCTCGCCGGCACCCGCGTGCTCCAGGCCGAGGAGCGGCCCGCCCGGGTGGCCGGCGAGGTGGTCCTCGACGCCGGCGACGGCGGCGTGCGGCTCGCGGCGTTCCTCGCCGAGCGCAAGTTCATCTGATCGCACCGAAGGAGACGCTGCAGCCATGACCGGACCCGTGCTGGTCCTCGTCGACCAGACCGAGACCGTCCTGACGAACCCGACCCGCGAGCTCCTCACCCTCGCCCGGCAGGTGAGCCCGGACCGGGCTCCCGTCGCCGTGTGGCTCGGGGCCCCCGACGCCGTGGACCTCGCCGGCCTCGGCGCCTTCGGCGTCGAGCAGGTCCTGGTCCCGGACCTCACGGGCGTCGACGCCCACGCGCCGGTCGCCGCCGCGGAGGCCCTCGCGGCCGCCGTCGCGGCGGCCGAGCCGGAGGCGCTCCTGTTCGCCTCGACGTTCGTCACCAAGGAGGTCGCCGCCGTCCTGGCGGTGCTCCTGCGCACGGGAGCCGTCGTCGACGGCACCGGCCTGTCCCGCGCGGCCGACGGCGCGCTCGTCGTGGAGAAGACGGTCTTCGCGAGCACGTGGACCACGCGGTGCGCCGTCGTGGGCGGCGGACCCGCCCTGCTCGGCCTGAAGTCGCACGCCGTCGAGCCCGCGCCGGTGGCCACGCCGACGGCGCCCGCCGTCGTGCCCGTGCCGGTCGCCTTCACCCCGGCGGCGAGCGCGGTGCGGATCCTGGAGCGCACCGAGCGGCACAGCGACGACGGGCGGCCGAACCTGACCGACGCCCGCGTCGTCGTGGTCGGCGGCCGGGGCGTCGAGGGCGACTTCTCGCTCGTCGAGGAGCTGGCCGACGTCCTCGGCGGCGCCGTCGGAGCCACGCGCGTGGCGACGGACGAGGGCTGGATCGACCACGCGGCGCAGATCGGCCAGACCGGGGTCTCCGTCGCGCCGCGCCTCTACATCGGCGCGGGTGTCTCGGGCGCGGTCCACCACCGCAGCGGCATGCAGGCCGCCGAGGTCATCGTGGCCGTGAACACCGACCAGGACGCCCCGATCTTCGAGATCGCCGACCTCGGCATCGTGGGCGACCTCACCGAGGTGCTGCCGCAGGCCGCCGCCGAGATCCGGCGGCTGCGCGGCGAGTAGG
>JBDIAU010000024.1:0-12592 GCA_039812565.1 Beutenbergiaceae bacterium | reverse complement strand
GGCGCCGTGACGTGCTCCTGGCCGATGACGTCGGCGAACGTCTCGGGCCGGTAGCGGCGGTACAGCGCTGTGGTCACGGCTAGACCTTAGGCGCCCGCTCCGACATCGCGCACCGGCCCGCGCCCGCCCGCCACGGGCATGAGAGGACCCCTCGCGCACCCGCCAGAGCCCGCCTGCCCTTGCTGCATTCCTGCCCTGGGGGGGTTCAGCTGGATGACGCCACGCGAGGGGTCGGGGATCAGGGTAGCCCACGCGGCACGCGTCGTCCCCAGCGCCCGGGCGTCACAGCCCGTCCACAGGCTCGCCTCAGGGAGGGCCCAGACCGTCCCCCGACCGTAGGAGCCTCATCCCCGTCAGCAGCCCGTCCCGGGCGTCCGCACCAGGAGGACCACATGACGGCCACCACCCTCGGAGCCGGCGCCGCGTCGGCGGGGTCCCGGCCCGCCTCGCCCAGGCCCACCTCGCCCCGGCCCGCCTCGCCCCGGCCCCACCTCCTGCGGCCGCCGCTGCGGCGCCGGTGGTGGACGGACGCCGTCGGGCTCGCGGTGTGGGCGAGCGTGCTCGTCGTCGTGGTGCTCTGGGAGCGCAACGGCGGCCTGCAGGACCTCACCGCGGGGGCAGGGTCGGCGCTGAGCTCGCTCGGGCGCCTGGCCGGCCTGGTCAGCGCGGACCTGATGCTGCTGCAGGTCCTCGGCATGGCCCGGATCCCCTGGGCGGAGCGGGCGATCGGCCAGGACCGCCTGGTCGGCTGGCACCGGTGGGCCGGCTTCACGTCGTTCTGGCTGCTCGGGGCGCACATCGTGCTCACCACGCTCGGGTACGCGGCGCTCGCGGGCACGGGCCCGCTCGCCGAGCTCTGGTCGTTGATCACGACGGCGCCCGGGATGCTCCTCGCGACGGCCGGCACCGCGGCGATCGTCGGCGTCGTCGTCACGTCGGTGCGAGCCGCCCGGTGGCGGATCCGGTACGAGTCGTGGCACCTGCTGCACCTGTACGCCTACCTGGGCGTCGCGCTCGCGCTCCCGCACCAGCTGTGGACCGGGCGTGACTTCATGTTCTCCCCCGTCGCCACGGCGTACTGGTGGACGCTGTGGGCCCTGGCGCTGGTGTCGGTGCTGGTGTTCCGGGTCGGCGCGCCGCTGGTGCTGTCGCTGCGGCACCGCCTCGTCGTCGAGCGCGTCCGGACCGTGGGGCCGGACGTCGTCGCCGTCGACGTCCGCGGCCGTGACCTGCACCGTCTCACCGTGGCCGCCGGGCAGTTCTTCGTCTGGCGGTTCCTGACGGGCCCGGGGTGGACGCGGGGGCACCCGCTCTCGCTCTCCGCGGCGCCCACCACGGCCGGCCTGCGCGTCACGATCGGGACCGCCGGCGACGACGGCGCCCGCCTCGCGACGCTGCGACCCGGCACCCGCGTGCTTCTCGAGGGCCCGTACGGCCGGCTCACCGCCGACACCCGGGTCCGCACCCGGATGGCCGTCCTCGCCGCCGGCGTGGGTATCGCGCCGCTTCTCGCGCTCCTGGAGGAGAGCGCCGGCCGGCGCCGGGACGACGCGCCGCCGATCCTGCTCTACCGCGGCCACACCGAGGCGGACCTGGTCCACCGCGACGAGATCGACCGCCTCGCGGCGGCCGGCCTCGTCCAGGTGCTCGATCTGGTCGGGCCTCGCAGCCGGGCCGGCACCACCTGGCTGCCCGTCCAGTTCGGGCACGTGCCCGGCCCGCTCGCCCTGCGGCAGATGATCCCCGACCTCGACCGGCGGGACGTCTTCCTCTGCGGGCCCGCGGCGTGGACGGACGCCGTCGTCAGCGACCTCCGCGCCGCGGGTGCGGCGCCGGAGGCCATCCATCTCGAGACGTTCACCTGGTAGGTCACCATGCGCCGCATCGTCCTCGCCGTCGCCGGCACCATCACGGGGCTCGTCCTCCTCCTCGGCTACCCGACGAGCCTCAACCGATCGACCACCGTCGCCGCCACGGGCGCCGTCGCCGAGGGCACGACCGACTCCGGCACGTCGCCCGGGCAGGACGAGGCCGGCTCGGACGGGGGGTCGGGCTCGACCGGGTCGGGGTCCGAGTCGTCCGGCTCCGGGTCCGGCTCCGGGTCCTCGGACTCCGGCTCGTCCGGAACCTCGGGCTCGTCGTCGGTCTCGGGCACGTTCACGGGCGACTCCGTCCAGACCCGCTACGGCGCGGTCCAGGTGGAGATCGTCGTCGTGGACGGTGCCGTGACGTCGGCGGACGCGATCCAGCACCCCGACCGCGACCACGAGTCCGCGCAGATCAACTCGTGGGCCGTCCCCGCGCTCAACGACCAGGTGGTGTCCGCGCAGAGCGCGAACATCTCGATGATCTCGGGCGCGACCGTGACGAGCATGGGCTACCTCACCTCGCTGCAGAGCGCGTTCGACCAGGCGGGGCTGTGACCGTGACCATCCCGCCGAACGCGTCGTTGGTCGGTCGAGACGGGCCGCAGACCCGAGCAACGACGCGCTCGGCGGACGGGCCGGGGTACCGGGCGTGGGTCGAGCAGATCATGGGGATGCCGATCACCGTCCAAGCCCGGGGGGCGGCGGTCCGGGAGGACCCGGCCCTCGCCGCGACCGCGGAGGCCTGCGTCCGGGAGCTGTTCGCCGACCTGCGCGACGTCGACGCCCGGTTCTCCCCCTACCGGCCGGACTCGGAGATCAGCCGGCTGCAGCGAGGCGAGCTGACGCTCCGGGAGTGCTCGGACGACGTCGTCGCCGTCGAGGGCCTGTGCCGCACGGCGCTCGAGCGGACGCACGGGGCGTTCGACGCATGGGCGTGCGTCCCGGGGCGTCCCGGGGTCTTCGACCCCACGGGGCTGGTGAAGTCGTGGGGGGTCGGGCGCGCGGCCCGCCGCCTCGCGCCCCTGACCGAGGCGGGCGTGAGCTGGGCGGTCAACGCCGGGGGCGACATCCTCGTGCGATGCGCTCCCGACGACGAGCCGTGGCTGGTCGGCGTCGAGGACCCCGCCGACCGGTCCCGAGTGCTCGCGACCGTCCCCCTGCGGGACGGCGCCGTGGCGACGTCGGGGCTCGCCGCGCGCGGGGCGCACATCGTGGACCCGCGCTCCGGCTCCCGGGCGACGGCCGTGCTCGCGGCGACCGTGGTCGGGCCGTCCCTGCTGTGGGCTGACGTCTGGGCCACGGCGCTCGTGGCTGAGGGCGAGAAGGCGCCGGAGGTTGCCGGGTCAATTCACGGAACAGCAGGAATGATCATTTACAAGGGGCGGAGGGTACACCACTGGATGAATCGGGTGTGATCAAGGTCCTGTGGTCCACCTGTGACGATGCCCTCTACTCTTTGTTCATGGAGCGCGCTTCCACCGAAGGGACGATCGCCGGGGAGCCGGTCGATCAATTGCACGCGATCTTCCAGGAAATGATCTTGGAGGCCGGGCCAGGGGGCGGTGTCCGGGTCGCACTCTCGCTCAACCACGACGACGGCGCCTGCCTCACGCGGGCCCTCATGCGCATCGAGGCGGAGCTCCTGCTCCACGACGCGACCCAGGTGAACTTCACCGGTCCCCCGCGGACCGCCGTCCAGCGCCGCGCCGACGCGTTCGTCGCGCTCGCCCTCCGGGTGGTGGATGCGCGGCCCTACTGCTGACGGCGCGCCGCGCCCGCCCGGCCCACCTGGCGCAGATCCCGCCGCAGGCCCCTCCGGGAACCCCACGGCGATCCGGTCCGTTCGGGCGAGGCCCGCGGCTCCGGTACCCTGGTCCGCGCACCACACCAGGAGGATTCGCCTAGTGGCCTATGGCGCACGCTTGGAAAGCGTGTTGGGTTAACAGCCCTCGGGGGTTCGAATCCCCCATCCTCCGCCCCTAAAAGGCTGTGACCTGCGATAACGCAGCAAGTTGGCCACCAGCCGCCGGCGTCGGACCGCGCCCGCATGTCCGCCGGTTGCAGTTCGGTTGCAGTTCACGAGCGAGCGTCGAGGGGGTCACCACCGCGATCCTCGGCTCACTCGTCTGACGGGCCCCACCCCCCGCCGAGGTTCGGCGGAGCCGTGTCCCCGGCCCCTTGAGCCAGGTCATCAGTGCGGCGTTGACGGACTTCACCGGCGTCCCGAACCCGTCCTGACACCAGGAGCGGTTCTTGACAGCGCTCTAGTGGCGTGTCCGATCTGATCGGCGAGGGGGACCAGTCGCCGCGCACGGGACGCTTTGCGCAGGCCGGGAAACTGCCAGCCGCGCGTCTACCCCAGGCACGGTCAACCGCAGGGGTCAACCTGCTCGACCGCCGAGGCGGCTGGCCCCGCTCCCACCTTTCGGAGCGGGGTCAGCCGCAGCTGTCCGAAGTCAGGACACGACCGCGAACCCTCCGGTCCACGCGACCTGCTCGCTGGCCGCAAGCGTGATCTGGAGGAAGCCGAGCGCCTCGAGCTCGCGTGCCCGTCGCAGCGGCCCGGCGTCGACGGCGCGAAGGCCACCAGCGAGCACGACGT
The DNA here is from genome assembly GCA_039812565.1 of Beutenbergiaceae bacterium. Taxonomy (GTDB): domain Bacteria; phylum Actinomycetota; class Actinomycetes; order Actinomycetales; family JAHECE01; genus JAHECE01. Next base: position 8,122 of record JBDIAU010000024.1, on the reverse strand, counting down.
CGGCGAGGAGCTCCTTGGCGTCCGTGTCGTCACCGGCGATGAGGACCGTCGTGGTCACGGGCCCGACGTCCCCGGCGACCAGGGTGCCGGCGAAGGTCGTGTTGAAGGCCTTCACGACACGCGATTGGGGCAGGGCCGCGGCGAGCTCGGCGGCGGCCGAGGAGTCGGCCGGCACGGTCAGGGAGTCGAAGGTCGTGAAGTCGAGGGGGTTGGTGATGTCGACGACGACCTTGCCGGCCAGGTGCTCGGCGTGCGCCGCGAGCACCTCCGCGACGGCCGGATAGGGCACGGCAAGGACGACGACCTCCCCCGTCGGCACCGTCGCGCCATCCTCCGGGCCGAGGAGCTCCACGGTCCCGCCTCCCCTGGTGACGACCCCGGCGATCGCCTGGCCCATGCTCCCCGTCCCGATGATGCTCACGTGCGTCATGACGATCTCCTCACATCCCGCTTGGTTGTTTCAACAACCACGACGTTAGCGGACTCTGGTTGTCTCGTCAATCAGTTCACGGGTCATCCGGGGCGCGCCCAGGAGCCTCACCTACCCCACGGACCAGGTCGAGACGCACCCGCTCCACGCCCGGTTCGCCGACCAGGAGCTCATGCGTGACCGCGGTGTGCACATCGAGTCCTGGGGTCCTTTCGCCAGGGCAGGAACAACCTGTTCACCAACCCCACCCTCGCCGCGATCGGACAGGCCCACGGCAAGTCGGTCGGCCAGGTGGTCCTGCGCTGGCTCACCCAGCGTCACGTCGTCGTGATCCCCAAGTCCGTGCGGCCCGAGCGGATGGTCGAGAACCTGAACATCTTCGACTTCGAGCTCACCGACGAGCAGACGGGCCAGATCGCGGCCCTCGACACCGGCGCCTCCCTGTTCTTCGACCACCGTGACCCCGCGATGGTCACCTGGCTCCACAGCCGCGCCGAACCCTGACCCCACGCGGGCCCGGGCCTCCGAGGCCGGTCCCGCGAACGGCGCGTGCCGGCCCCGATGCTCGCTGGGCGCGACCGCCGGGGCTCGACGACTCCGCGGCGGCGCAGGTCTGTGATGACCGGTGCGCCGCCGCGGGTTCCGTCGGAGGGGCTTGTCCTTCCGTGCGCCGCGCGTCTAGTGCTTGGCGCCGGAGAGCGCCTCGACGCTCTCCGCAGCCTCGAGCGCCTCCTCGTTGGGGTTACGCCCGATGCCCTTGGCGACGATGATCGCGAGCGCCGAGACGGTCATGCCGGCGACGAGCGCGATGAGGAACATGAACGGCTTGCCGATCAGGGGGAGGACCCAGATGCCGCCGTGGGGGGCGAGCTGGCCGGCGCCGAGGGCCATGATCAGGCCGCCGGCGACGGCGCCGCCGGCCATGAAGGACGGGATCATCCGGATCGGGTCCTCCGCGGCGAACGGGATCGCGCCCTCGGAGATGAAGGACGCCCCGAGGAGCCAGCAGGACTTGCCGGACTCGCGCTCGGCCTCGGAGAAGAGCCTCGGGCGCAGGACCGTGGCCAGCGCCACGGCCAGCGGCGGGACCATGCCGGCGGCCATGACGGCGGCCATGATCCGGGCCTCGGTGCTGCTCGAGGTCGTCGCGTTCGCCAGCCCGGTGACGGCGAAGACGTAGGCGACCTTGTTGATCGGCCCGCCGAGGTCGGTGCACTGCATGAGGCCGAGGATGATGCCGAGCGGGATGAGGTAGGCGGTGCCCAGGCCGTTGAGCCAGGCCATCAGGGCGTCGTTGAGGGCCTTCATCGGCGGACCGATGATGAGCACGGTCAGAACGCCCGTGATCATCGTTGAGACCAGCGGGATCACCACGACGGGCATCACGCCTCGGGCTCCCTTCGGAACCTTCCAGCGGGAGATCCACAGCGCGAGGAACCCGGCGAGGAAGCCGGTGACGATGCCGCCGAGGAAGCCTGCGCCGACGAAGTTCGCCGCGAAACCCCCCACGAAGCCGGGGACCAGGCCCGGGCGGTCGGCGATCGCGTACGCGATGTAGGCCGACAGCGCCAGCACGAGGAAGCCGAAGGCCCACTTGCCGATCCAGAACAGCAGGACCGACCAGTCCTGGAGCGACCCCCAGGAGAAGCTGTCCGCGATCCAGGTGGTGAACGCGGTGGCGTTGAAGCCGTCGACGACCTTGGTGACCTCGATCGCGCCGTTCGCCGGCCACGCGATGGTGGCGAGCATGAAGCCGATGGCGATCAGGATGCCGCCGGCGGCGACGAACGGGATCATGTACGACACGCCGGTCATGAGGTACTGGCGGATCTTCGTCCCGATGCCGACCTGTGGCGGCGGGGCGACGACGACCGGCGCGGCCGGGCCGGCCGTCGGGGCCGGGCCGGACGTGACGGCCTCGACGGCCTGGGCGATGACGCCCGGCGCGTCGTGCACCGCCTTCTTGACGCCGACGTCGACCGTCGGCTTGCCGGCGAACCGCTCCTTGCCTCGGACCTCGAGGTCCGCGGCGAAGATGACGCCGTCGGCGGCGGCGATCACGGCCGGGTCCAGCGGGCTCGAGCCCGCCGAGCCCTGGGTCTCCACGGTGACCTGGTGGCCGGCGGCCTTGCCCGCCTGCTCGAGGGCCTCGGCGGCCATGTAGGTGTGCGCGATGCCCGTGGGGCACGACGTCACAGCGACGAACTTCATGATGACAACCCTTCGTGGGTAAGAGGTGTGGGGGTGGGCGCGCGCGAGCGCCCGAGGTCGTGCGCCCGAGAGGCGCAGGACCCGGGACGGCCCGCGGCGGGCTCGGAGAGGCTCAGCCCGCTCGCGAGAAGGCGGCGGCGCGGCGGAGCTGGTCGTCGTCGGGCCGGATCCCGGTGTAGAGGACGAACTGCTCGGCGGCCTGGAGGGCGATGATCTCGGCGCCGCTGATCGTCGGCTTTCCGAGCTCCGTCGCCAGGGTGATCAGCGGGGTGGTCGGCGGGAAGGCGACGACGTCGAAGACCACCTCGGCCTGCTCGACCAGCGCGCGGTCGAAGGACAGGTCGTGCTCCGCGGGCCCGCCGCTCATGCCGATCGGCGTCGCGTTGAGCAGCAGGCGAGCGGAGAGGCCGTCGATCTCGGGGGCGAAGCGGTAGCCGTACTGCTCGGCCAGGGCCTGCCCGTCCTCGACGCTCTGCGGGGCGACGACGGTGCCGGAACCGAAGCCGGAGTCGCGCAGCGCGGCGACGATGGCCTTGGCCATCCCGCCCGAGCCGAGGATGACGAAGTCGAGGTCGGTGGGCACCTCGTGCGCGGCGAGGACCGCGCGGACCGCGATGTAGTCGGTGTTGTACCCGCGGAGCCGGCCGTCGGTGTTGACGATCGTGTTGACCGACTGGATCGCCGTCGCCGAGGGGTCGAGCTCGTCGAGCAGCGGGATGACGGCCTGCTTGTAGGGCATCGAGACGCCCGCCCCGCGGATGCCCAGGCCACGGATCCCGGCGACGGCCTGCTCGATGTCGGCGGGCGCGAAGGCCTTGTAGACGTAGTCGAGGTCGAGCTCGTCGTAGAGGAAGTTGTGGAAACGGGTCCCGATGTTGCTGGGACGGGCCGCGAGCGAGACGCACAGCGTCGTCGCCTTGTTGATCGTGTCGGTGCTCGGCATGAAATCTGCCCTCTCGTCAGGCGCCGCCGGCGGCATCGCCGGGCGCGGGGTGCTGCGCAGGGACTCGATCGGTCCCGGCGCTTCGTGATGACATGACTGTACATCGATTTGCATCTTTCCGTCTAGCCCCGTTTGTGCCTGCCTTGAAACTGCTGTCCAGTCGCCTGCGACGTCGGCCTCGGGCCCAGACCGCAGCGACGTCCGGAGTGCAAATCGCTTTGCGTGTCATACTGCCCTCATGCCCCCTGCGAACGGCCGCAGCAAGCCGGTGATCAGCGAGCTGGCGCGGGCGGCCGGGGTGTCACCGACGACCGTGTCGCACGTGTTCAACAAGCCCGAGCGCGTCGCCGCGGCCACCCGGGAACGGGTGCTCAAGGCCGCCGCCGAGCTGGGGTACACCGGACCGAACCCCACCGCCCGGCAGCTGCGCCGGGGTCGCGCCGACGCCGTCGGCGTCCTCTACACCGACGAGCTCGGCTTCGCGTTCGAGGACCCGGCGACCGCCTCGATCCTCGGCGGCCTGTCCCGCGTGTGCGGGGCACGTGACCTCAACCTGCTCCTCGTCCCCCTCGGGCCGTCCTCCTCCGGCGCGCGCTCAGCGGCACTGGCGAGCGCCGCCGTCGACGGCTTCGTCGTCTACTCGGTTCCGCGAGATGCGCCCGGCCTCGACCTCGTCCTCAACCGCGGCCTGCCCACCGTGATCATCGACTCCCCGCAGGACGTCCCGACGGCGTCGTTCGTCGGGCTCGACGACCGCGGGGCCACGCGGCTGCTCACCGAACACCTGCTCCAGCTGGGCCACCGCCGGATCGGCATCATCAGCTCGAGGCTCGGCACCGCCCCGTACAACGGTCCCGCCGGGCCGGACCGGTGGCGCGAGGCGCCCTACGTGATCATCGCCAACCGCATCCGGGGAGTCCACGACGCCACCGGCGCAGCCCCCGGCGACCTGCCGCTCGAGGAACGGTTCGACAACACGGCCGAGTCCGGCGCCCAAGCGCTGCACGACCTCCTCGACCGGCACCCCGACCTCACCGCCGTGTGCTGCCTCACCGACGTCCTCGCGCTCGGCGCGCTCACGGCGGCCGCGCAGCGCGGCCTCCAGGTCCCCGAGGACCTCACGATCACCGGCTGGGACGACCTCCCCGAGGCGCGACGGTCAGGCCTGACGACCATCGGCCAGCCACTCGCCGGCAAGGGGCAGATGGCGGGTGAGCTCCTGATCGAGCTCACGGCAACGCTGTCCCCGCGACGCGTCACCCTGCCGACCAGCATCGAGATCCGCCGCACCTCGGGCCCACCACCGCTCGCTCGGCCATAGGCCGAGCACGCGGGTGCATCACAGGACCCCCTCGGGCAGCGCCCGTGGGGGTCCCGGCGACGGCCGTACCCCCCGACTCCGTCGGCCCGACGCGAGCTCGTGCGGACGGTCTGGTCCATGTCCTGCTCCTTGACCGATCCAGCGTCGGCTCAGCGGTCATCACCCCCCGGCAGCGGGCCGACCCTGCGAGCTGTGATCACAGCGTTCACCGAGTGAGAGAGCACCCGGACCCAAGTGCAAGGTCGGGTCCTCGAGATCAGGGATCCGCACCGCTCGAGATCCGGGACCAGGCCCCTTCGAAATCACGAACTCACGTCCTGGCCGGGTCGCTCGACCGGCCCGCCGCCCTCGCCGAGTTCGCACGGGGCGGCGGGCGCCGCCGTCGTCAGTCGACGACGACGTGCTCCCGTACCACGCGATGCCACCGGTTCCCCGGCAGCTCGGGGTGCAGCGCCGCGAGCCCGACCCCGTACTTGCTCAGTCGCACGGGCCGCACGTGGTGGGCCCACAGGAGCCGGTCGAGCTCCGTGGGCCGGCCGACGGACTTGGTCTCCACGAGCACCGCGCCGGTGAGGGACGCGCGGCGCTGGTCCGCGGTCGCGAGGACGAGGCCGACGTCGAAGGTCGCCCGACCGGCGGGCAGCAGGAGCGTGGAGCGGGTGAAGCTCGTGGTGAGGGTCGGGCCGAGGCGGTCGCGGACGTCGGCGGCCCCGGGCTGCCCGCCGAGGAAGGCCGCGCCGTCGGCGGTGACGCGCCACCGGTCGTCCGCGGGGTGCGGCTGCCGGCTCTTCACCGTCCGCCCGTGCCCGTCGCGCCGCTTGACCTCGAGCATGCACAGCCCGCTGTCGGCGTACCACCGGGTGCGGACCTTGGCCCGCCGCGGCCGCCCACGGGCCGCCGCCCGGTAGAACGCCAGGTCCGGGGTGTCGAAGTAGACGGACTCGTATCGGAAGGCGCGGGCGCCGTCGATCCGGAGGGCCCGCGCCCGGCCCGCGAGCACCGCGAGCACGGGGGCGAGCACCGCGGGTGGCACCACGTACTTGCGGTCGGTCCGCGTGAGCAGGCCCGCCTCGGCCTCCAGCTCGCCGAGCGAGACGGGCGCGAACCTCTCGAGCAGCCCGCCCACCGCGGTCCCGGGCGCCCGCGCTTCCGACGCCGCCTCCCGCAGCGTCGCGACGGCGCTCACCACTGCCCCCCGACCGAGCGGACCAGCCCCCGACGGCGCTCCCCGCCGTCGTCCGCCGCCGGCAGCTCGTGCCGGACCTCGACGACGGTCGTGTCCGAGACGAGGTCGACCTTGCGCACCGTCACGCGGTGCACGCGGGAGCCGAAGGTCTCCTCGAGGCGCTGCACGAGAGCCCGCTCGTCCGTGTACGCGGCGTCGAGAGTGATCACCTCCGTGCGGTAGCGGGCGAAGAGCGCCGGGTGGTCACCGACGTACAGCGCGACGAGGATTGCCGCCATGAGCCCGCCGACGAGCCAGACGGACAGGGCGGCGACGCCGCCGAGCAGGCCGAGCGCGAGGGCGGCGAAGTAGTACGCGACCTCGCTCTGGTCGAGCTCGGCGGAGCGCAGGCGGATGATCGACAGGATGCCGAACAGCCCCAGGCCCAGCCCGGCGGTCACGGCGGTCGAGGCGAGCGCGGCCGAGACGGCCAGCACGCCCACGTTGACCACGAGGAACGCGACGACCATCTCGCGGCGGCGGTGACGCGGGAGGTACAGCGCGAAGACCAGGGTCGCGACGGCGACGAGGTCGAGCAGGAACGCGGTGGTGGACATGATGTCTCCTCCAGGAGTGGTGGGGGTCAGGACGTGGTGACGGTGCCGAGGACCGTGCCGTCCACGCTCACGTCGTACGACTCACCGGCGGCGATGCCGGGCATCGAGACGACGAGCGTCGCGGCTGCCTTGGCCGGCGTGACGGTGACGACCTCGGTGCCGTCGGCGGCGGTGACGACCACCTCGGAGCCGGCCGCGACGGTGGTGCCGAAGGAGATGCCGAGGAAGGCCTGGCCGGAGGAGTCGCTCGGCGCCTGGGCCATCCCGGCGCTGCCGGCCGCGATCAGGGTCCCGCCGTCGACGGTGAAGGTGCCGTTGACGTCGATCGCGCCGTTGCCGTCCATGGTCGGCCCGTAGACGATCAGGGTGCCGCCGGTCATGGTCGCCGAGCCGTTGGAGTCGAACCCGTCGCCGTCGGCGTCGATCGTGGTGGTGCCGCCGGAGATGAGCACCCAGCCGTCCTCGAGGACGGCCTCTCCGCCCGGGCCACCGCCGCCGGGAGCGCGACCGCCGCCCTGCGCGGTCGCGTCCGCGGTGCCCGTCCCGCCGGAGACGTTGACGCCGTCGTCGGAGGACCGGACGCCGACGACGCCGCCCGAGATGGTGACCTGCAGCGCCTCGAGCCCTTCGGTGGACGTCGTGACGTCGACCGTGCCGCCGGAGATCGTGAGCGCGCCCTCGGCGTGGACGCCGTCGTCGCCGGCGGCGAGCGTGAGGGTGCCGGCCTCGACGGCGACGTACCCGGCCACGGCGTCGTCGGCGGCCTCGGCGTCGGCCTTGAGCGCGTCGCCGCCCGCGGTGACGGTGACGTCCGACTCGCCGCGGACCACCAGGTAGTCCTTGCCGCGGATGCCGTCGTCGACCGCGTCGACGGTGATCGTGCCGCCGGAGACGACGAGGCCGTCGGTCGAGGTGATGCCGTCCTCGGTGCGACCGGTCACCGTGAGGCTCCCGGTGCCGCCGATCGTGAGGTCGGCGGTGGAGTAGACAGCCGCGTTCGGGGCGTCGGTGGCCGCGTCCGCGTCGACGTAGCCCTCGCCGTCGGTCAGCGAGCTGGTCGTGGCGTCCTCGAGGATGAGGACCACGACATCCGCGTCCGTCACGCTCAGCGCCGCACCGGTGGTGCTCGTGACGTCGGCGTCGTCGAGGACGAGGCGGACGACGCCGTCGTCCGCGGTCTCGACGACCACCTGACCGTCGGTGAGGGTGCCGGTGAGCCGGTAGGTGCCGGCCGCGGTGATCGTCACGGTGCCGCCGTCGACCGTCGCGCCGCCGCCGTCGACCGTGGCGGACGTCCCGTCGAGGGTGACGGCGACCTCGTCGGCGGCGTCCCAGGTGTACAGCGACGCGTCGTCGTGGTCGGCGAGGCTCTCGGTGGCGGTCGCGGCAGCCGTGGAGCGGGCCGTCGCGCTCGTGCCGGGCTCTGTGTCGGTCG
>JBDIAU010000023.1:0-12860 GCA_039812565.1 Beutenbergiaceae bacterium | reverse complement strand
TCACGGGCGTCGTCACCCGCAACATGGCGGAACCCCTGCGCCTCACGGTCGCGGCGACCCCGGAGCCGCGTCGCGTCGTCGCTCTCGGCGACTGCGCGCGCGACTGCGGCGCCTTCCGCGGCGCCCACGGCGTCGAGGGTGCGGTCCGGGACGTGGTCCCGGTGGACCTCGAGGTGCCGGGCTGCCCGCCGGAGCCGGCGGCGATCGTCGAGGCGCTGCGCCGGGTGACGGGACGATGACCCCCGTCGTGGCCGGCCTGGCCGCCGAGGGCGCGCTCGCCGTCGTCGCCCTCCTCGCGGCGCTCCTCCCGGGACGACGGCGCAACCTCCTCGCCGGGACGGCGTGCGCGGCGCTGGCCGCCGCCGGCGCCGTGACGGGCGCGCTCGCCCTCGCGGGCGGCACCGGGGTGGTCCGGATCCCGACGGCGCTCCCGCTGCCACCCCTGACCCTCGCCCCCGACGCACTCGGCGGACTCTTCATCCTCGTCGCGGGTGCCGTCGGCGTGCTCGCCTCGGTCTACGCGATCGGCTACGCCCACGGCGCCTCCGCGTCGCGGACGCAGTGGGCGGCGCTGGCCGTGTTCCTCCTCGGCCTGCAGGCCGTCCCCGCCGCCGCCGACCTGGTCTCGTTCCTCCTCGCCTGGGAGCTCATGGCCGCGGCGTCGGCCGTGCTCGTCCTCGCCGACCAGGCCCGCAACCCGCAGGCCCGTCGCGCGGCGACCTGGTACACGGTCATGACGCACGTGAGCTTCCTGCTGGTCCTGGCGGGCTTCGCGGTGCTCGCCGGCACCACCGGCGGCACGGCGTTCGACGTGCTGGCGACGGCGGACCCCACCTCGGCCGCGGCGGGTGTCGCCTTCGCCCTCCTCGCCCTCGGCTTCGCCGCGAAGGCGGGCGTGATCCCGCTGCACGTCTGGCTGCCGCTCGCCCATCCCGAGGCGCCGAGCCACGCGTCCGCCCTGATGAGCGGGGCGATGGTGAAGATGGGCGGGTACGGCCTGCTCCTCGTGACCCTGCGACTGCTCCCGGGTGGACCGACGTGGTGGGCGGTCGCTCTCGTCGCGCTCGGCGCCGCCTCGGCCCTGTTCGGGATCCTCCAGGCGTCGGTCGCCACGGACGTCAAACGCCTCCTCGCGTACTCGACCACCGAGAACGTCGGGCTCATCGTGCTGGCGCTCGGCGTCGCGCTGCTCCTGCGGGGGCACCACGCGCCGGGCGCCGCGTCCGCCGCGCTCGTGGCGTGCCTCCTGCTCGTCGTCAGCCACGCCGCGTTCAAGGCGACGCTGTTCCTCGGCGCCGGCTCGATCCTGCACGGCACGGGCGAGCGCAACCTCGACCGCCTCGGCGGGCTGGTGCGCGAGATGCCGTGGACGGCGGCGGCGTTCGGCGTGGCGTGCCTCGGCGCGGCCGCGCTGCCGGTCACGGCCGGGTTCGTCGCGGAGTGGACCCTTCTCCAGGCGCTCATCCACGCCGTCCGGCCGTCGGACGCCCTGGTCGCGGTGGCGGTGCCCGTCGCGCTCGCCGTCATCGCGCTCACCGCGGGTCTCGCGCTCGTCACGTTCGTCAAGGCGTACGGCATCGCGTTCCTCGCGCGGCCGCGGTCCGTGGGGGCGCTGGCCGCGCACGAGTCGCCCGCCTCGATGCGCGCCGCCCTGCTGCTGGGTGCGGGCGCCGTCGTCGCCCTGGGACTGGCCCCCGGTCCGGTGGCGGAGGTCCTCGCGGGCGCGGCCGACGTCGGCGGCGTCGAGGCCGTCGGGCTCGCCGGGCTCTCGCTCACCGGGGTGGACGCCGTGCTCGACCCGGTGGCCCTCCTCGCCCTCGCCGCGCTCGTCGCGATCCCGGCCGTCGGGCTCGTGATCACGCTGGGCCGCCGGCTCCCGGCCCGCCGGGAGGCCCTCGGCTGGGGGTGCGGCGCCGCCCGGACGAGCCCGCGCATGCAGTACACCGCCACCTCCTACGCCGAGCCGCTCATGCGGATCTTCGACGACGCCCTCCAGCCGACGCGCGACGTCGAGGTCACGCACGTGGCCGAGTCGCGGTACATGGCCGAGCGGGTGCGCTACCTCCAGCGCGTGGAGGACGTCATCGAGGTGCGGCTCTACCGGCCGCTCGTCGCGGCGGCCGACGCGGTCGCGGACCGTGCCCGCCGAGTCCAGAACGGCTCGATCCACCGCTACCTGGCCTTCTCCTTCGCCGCGCTCGTGGTCGTCCTGCTGGTGGTGGCGACGTGACCGACGTGACCTGGACGACGACGGCGCTCACCCTGGTGGTCCTCCTCGCCCAGGTGGTGGTGATGGTCGCCCTGGCGCCGCTGGTGGCCGGCCTCACCCGGCAGACCCGGGCCCGGATCGAGGGGCGCGCGGGCCCCGGCGTGCTCCAGCCGTGGCGCGACGTCCGCAAGCTCCTCGCCAAGCGCCCGATCCGGGCGGCCGGCACCAGCTGGGTGACCGTCGCCGGACCCGTGGTCCTGCTCGTCTCGAGCCTGCTGCTCGCCGCGCTGGTGCCGCTCGTCGCCGCCGTCTCCCTGCCGCTCGTGCCGGACGACCTGTTCGTGGTCGTCTCGGTGCTCCTCCTCGGCACCGTGGCGCTGGCCCTGCTCGGGCTCGACTCCGGCTCCGCGTTCGGCGGGATGGGCTCGAGCCGGCACATGACGATCGCCGCGCTCGTCGAGCCGACGGTGCTCGTCGCCGTGTACGCGCTGTCCATCCCGGTCGGCAGCTCCACGCTCTCGCTCATCGTCACCGAGCGGCGGGACGACCCGGCGAGCATCGCCTCACCCGCCGGGGTCCTCGCGGTGGTGGCGCTCGTCGTCGTCGTCCTCGCCGAGACCGGCCGGCTGCCCGTCGACAACCCCGCCACCCACCTCGAGCTCACGATGGTCCACGAGGCGATGGTGCTCGAGACGTCGGGACGGGACCTCGCGTGGGTGGAGGTCGGCTCGTGGCTGCGGCTCGCCGTCCTCCTCGGCCTCGTCGGGAACCTCGTGCTGCCGTGGGGCGTCGCGACGGAGCTGTCCGTGCCCGCGGTGCTGCTCGGCGTGGTCGCGATCGGGGCGAAGGTGGCCGTCGCCGCCGCCCTGCTCGGTGCCGCCGAGGTGGGCCTCGCCAAGCTGCGCCTGTTCCGGGTGCCCGAGCTGCTGGCCGGCTCGTTCGTGCTCGCCTTCCTGGCCGTCACCGCCTCCTACCTGGTCGCGTGAGGGGGACACCGTGCACCTGTCCGAGGCCGCCTTCAGCCAGCTCGTCGCGCTCAGCACCGGCACGCTGCTCGTGACGTCCGTCCTGTTCGTCTGGCGCCGGTCGCTGCGCGCCGCCGTCCGGCTGCTCGCCGTCCAGGGCGGGGCGCTCGCGCTCCTCGTCGCCGCGATCGCCCTGGCGGAGCGGGAGGGCGAGCTGCTCGTCACCGCGCTCATCGTGCTGGCGGTCAAGGCGGTCGCGATCCCGCTCGTCCTGGCCCGGGGCCTGCGGGCCGACGGCGCGGCGCTGCGCGACGAGCCCCGGATGAACCCGACCACGGGCCTGCTCGCCGTCGCCGGGCTCACCACGGTCGCCTACCTCGTGAGCCGGCCGATCATCGACGCCACCCGCGGGGTCGCGGCCCTGCTGGCCGGCGGCGACGCCGAGGCGGGGCCGGCCGCGTTCGCGGTCCCGGTCGGGCTGACGATGGTGCTCGTCGGCTTCCTCCTGCTCGTCACCCGTCGCCGCGCCCTCTCCCAGATGGTCGGGTTCCTGCTCCTCGACAACGGGATCGCCACCGTCGCCTTCCTCACCGCCGCCGGCGTGCCGTTCATCGTCGAGCTCGGCGTCTCGCTCGACGTCCTGCTGGTCGCGCTCATCCTCGCGGTGCTCTCCGGCCGCCTGGCCGAGCTGTTCGGGGCGGCCGACATCGGCCGGCTGACGGGGCTGAGGGACTGATGGCCGCGATGCTCGTCGTCCCCCTCGCCGTCGCGCTCGCGCTCGGCGTGGCGAGCGCCGTGGCGCGCTCCCGGGCTCTGGTCCGACTCGCGGGGCTGGTCACGGCGGTGGTGGCCCTCGGCTCGGGCCTGGCGCTCCTCGCGACCGGGCAGGTGCAGGAGCTCGCCGGGGGCCTCCTGCGGGCCGACGCGCTCTCCGCGTTCATGCTCACGGTGATCGGCGCCGTCGGGCTCACCGCCACCTGGGGCGGCCTGGCGCCCGAGGGGGACCGGTCCGCGACCCCCACGCCGGACGAGCGCCGCTACGCCGCCCTCGTGTGCGTGTTCCTCGGCGCGATGTCGCTGGCCGTCCTCACGGACAACCTCGGCGTGCTCTGGGTCGCCCTCGAGGCCACGACGATCGCGACGGCGTTCCTCGTGGGCCACCGGCGCACCCGGCTCGCGCTCGAGGCGGCCTGGAAGTACGTGGTGCTCGGCTCGGTGGGCGTCGCGATCGCGCTCCTCGGCACGGTGCTCCTGTACGCGGCCGGCCGCACGGCCGGGGAGGCGACGCTCTCCTGGGTCACCCTGACCAGCGGCGACCTGCCCCTCGACCCCGGGCTGGTCCGCGTCGCCGTCGGCCTCATGATCCTGGGCTTCGCCACCAAGGCCGACCTCGCACCCATGCACTCGTGGCTGCCGGACGCCCTCAGCGAGGCGCCGGCGCCCGTCTCCGGCCTGATGTCCGGCGTGCTCGCGGCGGTCTCCTTCTACGCGATCTTGAGGGTCCAGGCGATCGCCGACGTCGTGCTCGGCCCGGGGCTCGTGCGCGGGCTGCTGCTGGCGGCGGGGATCCTCTCCCTCGCCGTCGCCGGGGCGCTCATCCTCCGCCAGCGCGACTACCGGCGGATGCTCGCCTACTCCAGCGTCGAGCACATGGGGATCATGGCGATCGGCGCCGCGGTCGGCGGCCCGCTCGCGCTCGCCGCGGTGCTGCTCCACGTGCTCGGGCACGGGCTGGCCAAGGCCTCCCTGTTCGTCGTCGCGGGGCGGATCCACGCGACCGAGGGCACGGCCCTCGTCGCCGACGTCCGTGCCCTGCTCGCCCGTCACCCCCGCCTCGCGGTGCCGTTCGTCGCCGGGATGGCCACGCTGCTCGGCTTCCCGCCCTTCGCGCTCTTCTTCTCGGAGGTCACCATCGTGGTCGCCGGCTGGCGCGCCGGGCTGGGCTGGGCGATGGCCGTCGTCGTCGGCCTCCTCCTCGTGGTGTTCGCCGGACTCGTGCGCGCGAGCTCGAGCATGGTCCTGGCGTCCGGACCGGCCGGGGCCGACGACGTCGCGCCCGGTACCCGCGGCGGGGGGCGCTCCGCGCGCGAGGTGGGCCCCGGGCGGGGCCCTCTGGTGCCGCTCGTCCTCGCCCTCGGAGCGACCGCCGTCGTCGGCTTCCTCGCCGTCCCGGTGGGCGAGGTGCTCGAACGCGCCGCCGCCGCCCTGGGGGTGTCGTGACCGCCCTGCCCCTGACGCGGCCCGACGGGACGCTCGAGCTGCCGGTTCCCCGCGAGGGCCTGCGCGCGGCCGCCGGCGAGCTGCTCGCCGCGGGCCACCGGCTCGCCCTCGTGGCGGCGCACGACGACGGCGCGGCCGGCTTCCACGTGGTCTACGCCTTCGCGCAGGCCACCACGGACATGCGGACCGAGCTCGTGGTGCGGGTGCCGCGCGACGACGCCCGCGTGCCGTCCCTCGCCGCGCTCTCGTTCCCGGCGGGGCGCTTCGAGCGGGCGGTCCGCGACCAGTTCGGCATCGAGCCGCAGGGGCACCCGCGGCCGCGGCGCCTGGTCCACCACGACCACTGGCCGCGCGGCTGGTACCCGATGCGCCGTGACGCCGAGCGCGCGCCCGCCTTCGACCGGGACGAGGGGACGTTCTCGTTCGTGCCCGTCGAGGGCGACGGCGTCTACGAGATCCCGGTCGGGCCCGTGCACGCCGGCCTCATCGAGCCGGGCCACTTCCGGTTCTCCGTGGTGGGCGAGACCATCCTGCGGATGAAGGCCCGGCTGTGGTTCCTCCACCGGGGCGTCGAGAAGCTGTTCGAGGGCCGCACGCCGGACCAGGGGGTCGAGCTGGCCGAGCGGGTCAGCGGCGACACCGCCGTCGGGCACGGCCTCGCGTACGCGATGGCCGTCGAGGGGGCGCTCGGGCTGGTGGTCAGCGAGGAGGACCGGCTGGTGCGGGCCCTCCTCCTGGAGCTCGAGCGGCTCCACAACCACGTCGCGGACCTCGGCGCGATGGCCAACGACGTCGGCTTCGGCGTCGTCCACACCCACGCGCAGCGTCTGCGCGAGGCCCTGCTGCGGTCGAACGCGGCCGTGACCGGCCACCGGCTGCTGCGCGGGGGGATCAGCGTCGGCGGGGCGCGGGTGCGTGCGCTGCCCGACCCCGGGGCGATCGCCTCGATCGCCGGGGAGGTCGCCGACCTCGTGAGGATCACGCTCGGCAGCTCGGTGGTCGCCGACCGGTTCACCGGTACCGCCGTCCTCGGCGCCGACGCCGCCGCGAGCATGGGCGCGCTCGGCTACGTGGCCCGCGCCTCCGGCGTCGACGTCGACGCCCGGCGCGACCACCCCGCCGTCGACCTCGGCCCGGCGTTCGAGGTGTGCACCGCGACGGACGGCGACGTCCTCGCCCGGTACACCGTCCGGGCCCGGGAGGTGGCCGTCTCCGCGGCCCTCGTCGCCGACCTGGTCGCGCGGCTCGACGGCCGGCTCGGCACGGGGTCTGCGGGTGCCGGGGCGTCGGGCGCGGGGGCGTCGGGCATCGGGCCGGCGGGCGGGGACGTACCCTCCCCGACGGCGCCCGCGGGGCGCGGTCTGGCTCTCGTCGAGGCCTGGCGCGGGACGCTGTGCCACCGCGTCGAGCTGGATGCGGCCGGCGTGCTGACCCGGGTCGCGATCGCGGACCCGTCGTTCTTCACCTGGCCGGCGCTGCCGGTGGCGCTCGCGGACACGATCGTCCCCGACTTCCCCCTGGCCAACAAGAGCTTCAACCAGTCGTACGCGGGGAACGACCTCTGACCGCCGTGACGTGCGGCTACCGCGCGGGCAGCGCGTCCGGCTCGTACCGCGCGGACCCGAAGCCGAGGATCAGGTAGGCGATCGGGGTGAGGAAGAGCAGGAGCAGCGCGGTGCCGAGCCCGCGGCGGAAGCCCCGCGCGACGTCGTAGTAGACGACCGCGATCACCACGATGTTGACCAGCGGGATCAGCAGGAGGAAGAACCACCACAGCGGCCGGCGGGCGATGAGCAGGAGCCCGAGGACGTTGAGGATGGGGATGAGGGAGAACCAGCCGGGCTGACCGGCCTTGACGTACATCTTCCAGCCCGCGACGAGGATGAAGACGATCCAGACGAGGGAGAAGGCGAGGAGCGCGGTCGTCGTCGAGGACGACGTGGTGTCGACGTTCATCAGTCACGCTCCACCCAGCGGTCGATCGCCCAGACGATCGCCATGGCGAGGGCCGGGTCGGTGCCGGGGGCGGCGTCGACGGTGTAGGAGTCGCGCACGGTCATCCACTTCTGCGTGACCTGGACGATCGGCTCGCCGTTCGAGCGGACCGCGTAGTTCTTCTCGATGAACGAACCCTCGACCTCCCAGGCGTCGCCGCCGGCGTGCGTCATGGTCATCCGGGACTTGATGGGCGAGAAGAACTTCGACTTCAGGGAGGCGACCTCCGCGCCGTCGGCGGCGGTGATCGTCATCCGCTTGGGGACGCCGAGGAACTGTCCTTGGATCCGGTAGACCACCTGGTCCAGGGCGGCGCCCGCCCGGACCTCGGCCTTCGGCGTCATGCCGACCTTGCCGTCGACGTACAGCAGGGCGTTGCCCTCGACGTCGGACACCTCGAAGTCACGGCCCATGCCGAACTTCGACTTCACGACGACCCGCGTCCAGCCGGCGGGTGGGGGAGGCAGGGCCATGGGTGCATCCTGGCACCGGTCCGACGCGGGCGCGACGCTGCGGGCGTGCGGTGTTTGCCGTGGTGGTCGCGGGGTACCTGATCACGGGTGGCTCCACGGGTCCGCGTCCGGAGGGCGGAGCGGACGGCGTGGCGGTGACTCCTTCGGCGTCGGCGACGCGGCGCGTCGGCGGCTCGCGGTGTCTCGGCGGTCACCGGGCACGGTGCGGTCGTCCGCCGCGTCGCCGGCACGGGCGTGGACCGCAGACCTGAACGGGACCTCGACGGTGACCGGCCGCGACGGGGCGACCGCGGACCTGGCCGGTGGGAGGTGGTGGCATGCGCACGTACCGCGTCGGCTACATCGTCGGGAGCCTGTCCTCGACGTCCATCAACCGGGTGCTCGCGCGTGCCCTGGTCCGGCTCGCGCCGCCGGACCTCGAGCTCGTGGAGATCCCGATCCGGGACCTGCCCCTGTACTCGCCCGACTACGACGACGACTACCCGCCCGCGGGGACGGCGCTGAAGGATGCTCTCGCCCAGGTCGAGGCGGTGCTGTTCGTGACGCCGGAGTACAACAGGTCCATCCCGGGCGGGCTGAAGAACGCGATCGACTGGGCGTCGCGGCCGTGGGGCCAGAACTCGTTCGACCACATGCCGGCGGCCGTGATCGGGGCGTCGCCGGGCGCGATCGGCACGGCGCTCGCCCAGCAGAGCCTGCGCGGGGTGCTCAGCTACTGCAACGCGCGGCAGATGACGGCGCCGGAGGCGTACATCCGCTTCCGCCCGGAGGTGTTCGGGCCGGACGGGGTGGTCGCCGACGACTCCACCCGCGAGTTCCTCGCGGGGTACCTGCGCGAGTTCCGGGACCACGTGGTCCGCGTGCTCACAGTGCTGCCGCGGTGACGCGGTTCCCGGTGCGGGTGGCGTCGGCGGCGGCGCTCGGTGCGCTCGCGCTCCTGGCGGGGTGCACGCCGCCCGGGCCGTCGCCCACCTCGTCACCGGGGACGACGACGAGCGCGACGTCGACGCCGACCGAGGGGACGCCGTCGGCGTCGGCCACGGAGACGTCGGCCGCCCCGACGTCGACGCCGAGCGGCGGGGGGAGTGCCTGCGGCACCGGCGACCTCGACGTGGTTGCCGGGCGCGTCGACGCGGGCGCGGGGCAGCGCTACGTGCCCGTCGTGATGTGGAACGTCTCCGCCGGGCCGTGCACGCTCGAGGGCTTCCCCGACGTCGTGGCCGTGGACGCGGACGGCACCGTGCTCGCCGTGGCGACGCAGGAGGAGACGACGCCGCCCGGGATCGTGGTCCTCGCGCCGGGTGAGGCGGCGTCGGCGCTCGTGCACGCGGCGGCGGTGCCGACCGGTGACGAGCCCTGCCCGCCCGACTCCGCCGCGCTGCGCGTGACCCCGCCCGGTGCGGACGACGCCGTGGACGTGGAGGTCGCGCTGCCGACGTGCCCAGGGCTCGCGGTGCGCGCCGTGGTCGCCGGGGAGACGGGGCTGGACGACGACTGAGGTCCGGGCGATGGGCGGGCCTGGTGCGCGTGGCGCTGGGCCTCGGTTTGGGTGTCGGGCGCCGGGACGGTAGTCTCTCCCCCGGCCCGAGCAGCGTCGCGACGGCCATGCGCCCGTAGCTCAATGGATAGAGCATCTGACTACGGATCAGAAGGTTGGGGGTTCGAGTCCCTTCGGGCGCGCATCACGATCAGGCCTCTGACCAGCGCGAACGCTGGACAGGGGCCTCCGTCGTTGGGGCTCGGAGCGGTCAGCGAGGCGGGCTGGGAGCCAAAGTGGGAGCCAAAGTCCGCTGGGATGCGCCCCGGTTCGCTGCTCGCTGCCGGCCGGGTCCAGAAGCCGCGCCAGCGCGATGGATAGCTCACCCACAGGAGCTGCTCCCGGAGCACGCACGGGGACTTCGGTGATCGAGGCTCTTGGCTTCCTCTCAGCTCCACTCTGGCGCTGACCGACGACCGAGAAGTTTCCCCCCGGTTGTTGACTGTGTGAAGTAGAGTGTGAAGGTGTCGAGCTTCGAGACTGAAGGACCGTTCTCAACCCAGCCGATCGAGGAAGTGCCGCTCGCCCGCGCCCCGCTTGCGCGAGTGCTGGCGCAGCTGCGCTTTCCCGGCGCCATGTCGACGCTGAAGTACGGTTCGTCAGCGATCGAACTCCTCGCGGAGCCCCTGACGAGTGCCGGCTACCCCCTCCTCGAGGAGGGGCAGCAACTGACGCTCCAGGTCACGCCGGAGGGGGTCACGCAGCTGCCAGGCGGGAGGCTATGGTCCTTCCGTAGCGGCGACGAGACGTGGCAAATCAACATCGGTCCGGAGTTCGTGACCCTGCACACGTCCGCGTACGAGGGGCGGGATGACTTCATTTCCCGACTCGAGGTCGTATTGCGCATTGTGGCGGATGTTGTGAAGCCGCCGTCCGCTAGCAGAGTTGGCTTCCGCTACATAAACCAGATCGCACCGGCAACGCGCGATTCTGTCGAATCGCTAATCCGACCTCAGCTGCTTGGCGGCCTCGCGGTTCCTCAGGGTTCTGCAACGCTGAAGGCGAGTCTTTCCGAGGCGACGTTCGCCTTTGATCCTGCAGGCGCGGCCGCACCTCCCGGGTTAGCGCACGACGGACTCCAGGCGCGCTGGGGAATGCTGGCGGCGAACGTGAGCCTCGATCCGTCCCTCCCGTCGTCGAGTTCAGAATCGTGGATCCTGGACCTCGATTCGTTCCGCCACGGGGCAGAAGCCTTCGATCCAGCACGGCTGGCGGGCGAGGTCCGTTCCTTGTCGCTTCGTGCATACCGGTTCTTTCGCTGGGCCGTCACAGACGCCTTCCTCGAGCGGTTTGGAGCGAAGTAGTGACCAGCCTCCTCGCACGCGACACAACGAGCACTCGATTCGAATCTGCACCTCTCAATTCGGGAGAGTCAACGCGGTCAGAACAAGGCGTGCTCTGGTCAGGTTCCTGCCTTGCGGCCAGGAGTTTTGCCGTGGGGACCGCAATCGCCCTGGCCGCATTGAGTGGCACGGGGACGATCGGAATGCCGGAGAGTCCCTGGTTTCTACAGGTTGATGGCACCAGGACGCCGCTGACAGTGCCGGTGCCGTCGTCCATTCCTGAACTGAGCGATGCGCGGCACTCGTCCCAGCGGGGCCACCTTCCGGCCGGCCTCCGCTCGGAGCGCGACGGCGTGCGGTGGCTCCACGATGAGTCCGGCCTAACTTGGGATCAGTTGGGCCGACTGTTCGGCGTTTCTAGGCGAACAGTGCATCTCTGGGCCAGTGGTTCCGGAATGAACGCCGTCAACGCGGAGACGCTCTATGACCTTATCCGGCTCGTGTCGAGCGCCGAAGGCGCGAGCCCGCGAGAGCGTCGGGTCGCGCTCCTCAGGCCAGGTCCGGACGGACGCAGCGCCCTGGATCAGTTCCGTGCCGCCCGTGCCGCGCGCAACGAGCAGATCAACGCCCCAGCCTGGCGACCGGAGGCGCTCCTCGACACCCGCCACGACCTGGCGGTGACCGAGGCTTGAGTGAAGGAAGCGGCCCGAATCCGAAAGCGTGGTTACGGCAGGGGGATGTGTTTGCCTCTATCGAGGCGGTCCCCGTACTCGACGAACAGGGCGGCGTCGAGAGTAGGACGACGCCACATGGCGTTGTGGTCGTGAGCCAGACGTGCGATGCAGTGCGCGAGGGCGTGCCCACGGTTGCCGTCGCGCCTGTTGTCCTCCTCACCGGTTCCGAAGTCTCGCTGGCGAGGTCCGGGCGGAGCCCTCGCTATGCCGCGCTCCCGGCGCTGGGAGGGGACTATTTCGCGCGCCTCGACACGATCGCAACCGTCTCAAAGGAGCTGCTTCGCCTGGAAGATCGGCGAAGTGGGATCATTGAGGCACGCGATGAACAACGCTTCAGAGAAGGCATCGGTCGCCGCTTCGCCCGATTTGCGTTTCCCGATGATGTCGCCGCATGGTTGGCGCCAATTCAGCGACTGGCGCAGAAGCGGGCGGGCAAGCGGTCGCCTGAGGGTCAGATCTTCGACCTTGTCGACGAGATTCGGATCCAGGCTGTTCGGGGCTGGGGGTCTCCGCCCTATGACCTGTCCGTGTCGCTCATCGTCCAGCCCGGTGTACTTCCATCTTTGGGTGAGGACGATGTTTTAGAAGCTCCGGCCGACCTAATTGAGTGGTTGCCCGGCAAAGGGGCGCCCGAGATCGCAGAGAGGTTGCTACTTGCGCAGGATGACGGCGAACGGACGCATCTCTGGGTTGCTCTCGGCAGGGCTTGGGTCAGTGAGTGCGTGCGGGGAGATGGTGGAACGGGCTCCTGTGTCGCTAGCTTCGATATCGAAGTCGTAGGCGCCGACGAATACACACTTGAGCAGTATCGCTCGAGTGAACGTCTCGATCTCGATCATCTCTCAAGCTCGCCGTCGGGCCAGTGATGCTTCACCGCGACCCCGTTTCTGGATTAGTCATTTGCGCGAGGTGGCAACGATCGACTCGAGGGTGCGCCACGAGTTCTTCGGGTCGGGTCTGAGGCAACTGTTTCCGTGTTTCGAGTCAGCTCTCAGTCACCCCTTTAGGGCTGGATTCTGACACAGAATTGAACAGAATCTCCGACATCGCCTCGGCGGCCAACCGCTTGTCTCCCTCGGCGAGGTGGCCGTAGACGTCCTTGGTGATCGCGATGCTGGCGTGGCCGAGAACTTCGGAGACGACGTGCAGGGGCGTGCCGCCGGCGAGCATGAGCGAGGCGCCGGTGTGTCTCAGTTCGTGCGGGTGCCAGTGGCCCAGGCCGGCCCGCCTCGCGAGGCGCGAGAAGACGTGCGAGATGTTGTCGGGGTCGAGCATCGTGCCGTGCTCGGTTGTGAAGATCAGTCCGGACTCCACCCACGCTTCACCCCCGGCTTCGACAGTTGCTAGGGACACGGGTGCCGGGTTCTGGGCGTTGAGCAGCGCAGACGCTCGGTGGTGGTGGTGGGGTCGTGTTACTAGGCGGTGCGGCGCGGGGCTGTGACCT
>JBDIAU010000022.1:0-12956 GCA_039812565.1 Beutenbergiaceae bacterium | reverse complement strand
TGTACGCGGAGCTCCTGCGCGCGCTCGCCGCCGCCGGGGCGACGTGGGTGCAGCTCGAGGAGCCCGCGCTCGTGAGCGACACGTGGGACGTCCCGCGCGCCGACGTCCTGGCGGCCGCCGCCCGGGCGTACGAGGTGCTCGCGGGCGAGCTCGCGCGGCCAGAGCGGCCGGCGCTCTTCGTCGCCGCGCCGTACAACACGCTCGGCTCGGCGCTGCCGGTGCTCGCGGCGACGGCGGTCGAGGCCATCGGCGTCGACCTGGTCCGCGGGAGCCTCGCGGCGTTCGAGGGGATCGACCCGGAGACCCTCGCCGGCACCACGGTCGTCGCGGGCGTCGTCGACGGCCACAACATCTGGCGCACGGACCTCGACGCCGCGTACGCGGCGCTCACGCAGCTGCGGGACGGCCTCGGGGGCGCCGCGCCCGTCGTCGTCTCCACGTCGACGTCGTTGTTCCACGTGCCGCACGACGTCGAGGACGAGCCGGCGCTGGCCGCCGACCTGCGCTCGTGGCTGGCGTTCGCCGACCAGAAGGTCGGCGAGGTCGTCACTCTGGCGACGGCGCTCACGCAGGGCCGGGACGCCGTCGCCGCGGAGCTCGGCGCGGCCGCCGCGGCACGGGCGAACCGGCTCGCGGCGCCCGGGGTGCGCCGCCAGGACGTCCGGGCCCGCCTCGCGGGGCTGACGGAGGCCGACTTCCACCGCTCCGACTACGCGGTGCGGCAGGCGGCGCAGGACGCCGTCCTCGACCTCCCGGCCCTGCCGACGACGACGATCGGGTCCTTCCCGCAGACCCCGGAGATCCGCCGCGCCCGCGCCGCGTGGGCCAAGGGGCAGCTCTCCGACGAGGCGTACGCCGAGGCGATGCGCTCGGAGATCGCCAAGGTCGTGGCGCTGCAGGAGGAGATCGGCCTCGACGTGCTCGTGCACGGCGAGCCGGAGCGCAACGACATGGTGCAGTACTTCGCCGAGCACCTCGACGGCTTCGCCGTGACGCAGAACGGCTGGGTGCAGTCCTACGGCTCGCGGTGCACGCGCCCGTCGATCCTGTGGGGCGACGTCGCGCGGCCGGCGCCGATCACGGTCGAGTGGTCGACCTACACGGCGTCGCTGACGAGCAAGCCGGTCAAGGGCATGCTCACCGGCCCGGTGACGATCCTCGCGTGGTCCTTCGTCCGGGACGACCAGCCGCTCGGGGAGACGGCGCGCCAGGTCGCGCTCGCGCTGCGGGACGAGATCGCGGACCTCGAGGCCGCAGGCATCGGGATCATCCAGGTGGACGAGCCGGCGCTGCGCGAGCTCCTGCCGCTGCGCCGGGCCGACCAGGAGGCGTACCTCGACTGGTCGGTGGGCTCGTTCCGGCTCGCGACGGCGGGCGTCGCGGACGCCACGCAGATCCACACGCACCTGTGCTACTCGGAGTTCGGCGAGGTCATCGGGGCGATCGACGGCCTCGACGCGGACGTGACGAGCATCGAGGCGGCGCGCTCGCGGATGGAGATCCTCCCGGCGATCCAGGAGTCGGGCTTCGCGCGGGGGATCGGCCCGGGCGTCTACGACATCCACTCCCCGCGGGTGCCGTCGACGGGCGAGATCACCGACCTCCTCGCCGCGGCCGTGCGCTCGGTCGACGGCCGGCACCTGTGGGTGAACCCGGACTGCGGCCTCAAGACCCGGCGCTACGAGGAGACCGTGCCGTCGCTCGAGCACCTCGTCGCGGCGACGAAGGCCGTCCGCGCCACCCTCTGACCGCCACACCCTTCAACCCCCGCCGAACGCACCCTTGGTCGGCCCAGCCGACGGTCTCGACCGACCAAGGGCGCGTTCGTGCGGGGGGGGGGGTGGGGGGCGCACCGGCCCGGTTGTGCGATCGGCGGGACCGGCACGTAGGGTCGAGAGAGCAGAGCTCGCCACCGGCGAGCGCTACACGCTAGGGAGCACCATGAAGGTCAAGGCCGTTCTCATCATCGGCGCCGGCGTCGCGTACCTGTTCGGTACGGAGTCGGGCCGTCGCAACCTGGAGAAGGCCCAGGAGTGGGCCCGCACGACGTGGGAGAACCCCCAGGTCCAGAAGACCGTCAAGGACGTCGAGGCCCGGGTCACGCAGGTCGTGAAGGAGCAGGGCGCCGCGCTGCAGGAGAAGGTGTCGGTCGCCGTCAAGGAGGCCATGGCGAACGTCCAGCAGAAGGCGGCCCCGGCGCCGTCCGACCCTGACGAGATCGTGGTCGAAGAGGACGGCACCGTCCGGACGCCGAGCGCCTGACCGCCGAGCGACTGATCGCCGAGCGCCTGACAGCAGGCGCCCTCATGACTCGCGTCGCGCCGTCGCGTCGCCCGGCTGACCCTGGGCGACGACGGCGCGTCGCCGTCTCCGGAGCCGCACGACGCCGGTCGTTCAGATGGTCGACCACCCGCCGTCGGAGGGCAGCAGCGCGCCGGTGACGTTCGCCGAGTCGGCGCTCGCCAACCAGCAGATGGCGGCGGCGAGGTCGTCGGGCTCGGCGACTCCCGGGATGACCTGCATGAGCGGCCCGAGCACGCCCGCCGCCATCGGGGAGTGGAACGGCGCTTCGATGTTCGTCCGCACCGCGCCGGGAAGAACGGCGTTGCACCGGATGCCGAGCCCCTTGTAGAAGAGCGCGGTCGACCGGGTGAGCCCGAGCACGCCGTGCTTCGACACCGTGTAGGCGGTGCCCGAAGCGCCGGCCCGCAGCGACGCCTCGGAGGCGACGTTGACGATCGTCCCGCGGCCGGCCGCCGTCATGAGCGGCAGCACGGCCCGCGTCATCCGCATCGGGGCGGTGAGGTTGACGTCGAGCACCCGGTTCCAGGTCGCGTCGTCGAGCTCCCCGACGGGGAGGAACGCGTCCATGATCCCCGCGTTGTTGACGAGGACGTCGACCCGGCCGTCGCACGCGGCGACGAGGGCGTCGACGTGCTCCTGGCTCGTGATGTCGCCCGGGACGCCGACGGCGGACCCGCCCGCGTCCTCGATGAGCGTGACCGTCTCGGCGACCCGCTCGGCGCGGAGGTCCGAGACGACGACCCTGCCGCCCTCCGCGGCGATCCGCATCGCGGTCGCACGCCCGATGCCGGAGCCCGAGCCGGTGACGATCGCCGTGAGCCCCGCGAACCGTCCAGCATCCATTGCTGCACTCCTTCGTTCCCACGTCGCGGTCGCCCAGCGGGACGCTCGGGCGACACTGCCCGCACCTCCACCCTCGCCGAACCGGTCCGCGGCCGCCGGGTCCGAAGGTCCCCTTCCAGGCGGGCTTGTCGCCGATCCCGCGCACCGTCCCGGCGATCCAGTTGTCGCCCACCGATGAGGTCGTCGCACGACCACTGCCGCTCGCCGCGCTGGGCCGCGCGGCTTCCGGCGGGCGCGGGACCGACGGGCGCGGGCATCCCTTGCGGCACGGACGGTCGCAGGCGCCCGCCTGGCGACGCCGAACTCCTCCCGGCTGACCTCGTGCATCCCCTTTCGTGTGGCGTCCGCCATTCCGGCTCTTTGTCACACTCCGCTGTAAGCGCTGCCATCCCTTGTGGTGCGCTACAAAGGTGACCATGCCCCGCTGCTATCCGGCCGAGCCGTTCTTCGGCGACGGCGCCCAGGCCGAGCGCGCGGTGTGGGACGTGCTCGGCGCCCAGCTCCCGTCGGACGCCGCGCTCTTCTACTCGGTTCGGCTGATGGAGGGTTCGCGACAGCAGGTCATCGATCTCCTGGTGGCCTGGCCCGAGGTCGGGATCGCCGCGATCGAGGTGGCTGGCGGCGTGGTCAAGCGCGAGGCGGCCGGGTGGGTCGAGGGGACGGGCGAGCTCAAGCACCCGATCGACCCGTTGACCGAGATCCGCGACGAGCGCCACATGCTCGAACGGATGCTCATCGAACGCCGGAGCCCTGCGGCCCGCGCACGGACCGTTCACATGGTGGCCCTTCCGCACACGCCGGTGCCCTCGGACTTCGACACGGGCGACCTCCCCCGCGCGCTCCTGCTCGACCGGGACGAGCTCGCCGACGGAGCCGAGCGCATCCGGGCGGCGATCCTCGAGCACGGTCGGCCCGACGCGGGCGACTACGGCCACGGAGACGAGCCTCTGACCAAGCAGGGCCTGAACTCCCTCGTCGATCTCCTGAGCGCGCAGATGCCGAGCCAGGCCGAGCACCTCGCCGCCGCCTGCGACGACGAGTCGCGCCTCGGCCATGTCACCCGCGACCAGGCCAAGGTCTTGGACCTCTTCGAGTACTACCCGCGACTCATCATCACCGGCGTCGCGGGGAGCGGGAAGACCTGGCTGGCGCTCGAGCAGGCACGGCGCCGGTCCCAGGCGGACGACCGCGTGGGGATGATCTGCCGCAGCCGGGGCCTGAGCCGCTACCTCCAGCGCGTCACGGAGCAGTGGCCCGCCCGACAGCGGCCGGTCTTCGTGGGCACCCCGCACGACCTGCTTCGGCTCTGGGGCGCGCTCCCCCCTCAGCCGGCCTCGGCCGACGCGTCGTCGGACTACTGGGACGTCACGTGCGCGGACGCGCTGCGGAACGTCGCGATCCGCCGGCCCGACGTCGAGCAGTTCGACGCGCTGGTCGTCGACGAGGCACAAGAGTTCGGCGAACGCTGGTGGCCGGCCTTCACCGAGTGCCTCCGGGAACCGCAGACCGGCAGCCTCGTCGTCTTCACCGACAACGGGCACTCCCAAGAGTGGGAGCGGGTCGGCGTCCCGATCGAGGTCAACCCGCAGCTCCTGTCCGAGAACGTCCGCAGCTCGCGGCAGATCGCGCGCCTCACTGAGGGTTTCGCGCTGGAGGAGTTCCTCCCGCGCGGGCGCAAGCGCGCCGCCGTGCGCTTCGTCGACGTCCCGGCCGACTACGCGCGAGCCGTGGCCGAGACCGCTGTCGACTCGCTCGTCGCGGAGGGCTGGGCCCCCGGGCGCATCGCCCTGCTCCTGACCGACACCTCGGGCGCTCCGGAGCTCGAGCCGCCGGGACCGGACGACGCCCCGGCGGAGCGCGCGTACTGGGACGGCGTCCTCGAGGCCCGGGACGTCCACCGCGGCGGGGTCCGCGAGTTCGAGGGCCTCGAGCGTGCTGTCGTGGTCCTCGCCGTCAACGGCTTCGCCGACGCGAAGGCGGCCCGCCAGCTGCTCTACTCCGGCCTGTCCCGCGCCCGCACGCTGCTCGTCGTCGTCGGCCCCGGCGACGTGATCGAGATGGTCGGTGGGGATCGCGTCCGCAAGCGCCTCCGCAAGGTCGAAGCCTGGTCGCCGCACTGAGTTGCGCCGCTGAGCCGCGCGCCGTCCTCCCGCCGCTCGGCGGGCCAGGTGCTCCGACGTCGCGGCCGGCTGGGTGTATCCACGGTGTGGCCGCCTGACTCTTCCCTCCTCGCGACGGCGGGGGCCCTCCTGCCATGTGCCGGCGGGTGTCGTCTCCGCCTGTCGGCGTCCCGCCGTCATAGCTGCCCGGGTGCGAGCCCGGCCATCTCCGCCCGGGTGCGAGCTCCGCGCGAACGCGCCTCCGCCGGGCGTCCGGGGCTCCGCACGATCCGCTTCGACCGGTTCACCCCGCTTCCACGTCGGAAGCTGATCGTCGACGCCCAACCTCCTGAGCGTGAGCGTCATCGTGGCGCCCGCACCCTGACGGCAAGCGGGCGTGACGCGTCGGCGATCGATGTCCGACCCTTGCGCACGCCGCGCATGATCCCTCGGGGCTGAAGCCGCCGAGGAGTCCGCCGAGAGGAACCGTCTGGCGCCGCCGGATCGGGTGGTGGTGCCGAGGACGACGCCGTCGCGTCGGACGAACCGGATCCCGGTCTGCACGGTCTGGAGGGTGGCGGTGCCGCGGTGGATCTGGTGGTGGTGGAACGAGCACACCGTGAGCCCGTTGGCCAGGCTGGTGGGTCCGCCGCGGGAGTGCCAGCGCACGTGGTGGACCTCGCACCAGGACGCTCGCGTCGTGCAGCCGGGCCACTGGCAGTGCCCGTCCCGGGCCAGGATCGCTCGGCGCAGCTCCTTGGTGTACGTCCGCTGCGTCTGCCCGACGTCCAGCGGGACCCCGTCGGCGTCCAGCACGAGGCGGGTGACCTCGCAGTCGCACATCAACCGCTCCAGCTCCGAGGGCGGTACGACGGTCCCGTCGTCCAGCTCGGCCAACGCCACCGGAGCCACCGGCACCGTCCCGGCCCCGACCACCTCACCGACGCTCACCGCGGCGGCGCCGTCGTCGTCGCAGCGCCCGGTCCCTTCGCCCTCAGGCGCCGCGGACGCGCCGCCGCCCGTCGTGTCCGGGCCGGCGTCGGCGTCGTCGACGGTCCCGGCGTTCGCTCGGGCCTGCTTCCTGCGCTGGATGCCGGTCCAGGCGTCGGCGGGGACCAGGAGGGTGAGGTGGGGTCGGATCTGGGCGCCGAGGCGGTCGTCGCCGATCTCCAGGACCCGCTCACCCAGGCGGGTCAGGGCGTCGGCGCGGCGCTGGTCCGCGGTCCGCTCGTCCCCGGGTGAGGGGGCCGGGGACATCGCTTCGAGGGCGGTGCGGAACGCGGCCCCGGCGATCGGGTCGAGGAACGCGTCGACCGAGCACCCGCCGTCGCGGTCGACGACCCGGGCGTAGCGGCGTTCCCGTACGGCGGCGAAGGTCCTCTCGACGGCGTGCGTGTCCACGCTCGCGGCCCACGCCTGCGCGCGTCTGGTGAACGTCGGCGCATCCCACCCGGCCGCCGCGGCCTCGGCGAGCAGGGTCGCGGCCCCGCCGTCCTCCAGGGCCCGCTTGACGGGGGCGGAGGCGCCGGCCCGCAGCCGGGTCAAGACCCGCACGTGCCCCAACGAGGCCTCACCGGTCTCGACGGCCCGGGCCGCGTCGGGCAGGGCGGTCAACCCGTCCGCGAGCTCCACCTCCGAACGCGCCGCACCCGACCCTTGCCGAGTCGTGCGGCCCCGCCATGCCTCGAACGAGCGATCCCCGTCCCGCGCCCACCGACCCTGTGCCCGGTGGGCGGCCAGCACCCGACCCCGATACACCCCCACCAGCTCGCTGACCCGGTCCAGCTCGCCCAGCACCACCACCCGGTCCTCGTCGTCCCACTGCGCCGCGAACGCCGCGTCCGCACCCGAGAACAAGCCCTGGACGGCGACCAGCACCGCGCGCGCCAGGTCCGCCGGCGTGGCCACGGACGCGCCCGCGGCCGGCGCGTCAACCGCGACGCCCCGGGTCGCACCGCCCTCACGCGGTCTGCTAGCCTCGAACACGTGTTCGACACTACCAGCACCGACCGACACCGACGCAACCCAGCTCGGCCGAGCCGGGGCTCTGGCGCTGCAACCGCTGCTCCGAGCGTGGCCGGGAGATCGGCGCGTGAGCCTGAGGCTCCGGAGGCGGCTCGGTGGAGAGCCGCGCGCCGAGGTGCGACCCGCAGGGCGCCGGTCATGTGCGGGCGAGGGCCTGTCCGGCGTGCCGCGTCCTACGCAGTCGCCTCGGCAGAAGGAGTACCCGCGCCGGTCGCGCGGTCAGGACCCCGTCCTGACGCTCCTCCGGCGTTCGTCCCCCCGACGACGTTCGTCCCCCCAACGACGTTCGTCCCCCCCACGACGTTCGCCCCCCCGGCCGTGGTCGTGCCACCTGCCGTGGCCCGGTCAGGCGGCGTGCCGGCCGCTGTCCCGCCGACCGGGCTCTCGACGGCCGTCGCGTCGTCGGCGTTCCCGCCGACCGGCAGCCCGCGCTCGAGCACCGCCTCCTCGGCATTCACGGGCGCTGCAGGCGGCAGGCTGAGCGTGGGCGTCCGCGCAGGGCGCAGCCACCGCAGCGAGACGGCGGCGAGCATCACGGCGAGCACCGCCGAGGCGGTGACGATGAGGAACCCGCCGTGGGCGCCGCCGGCGTCGATAGCGAGACCCGCGAGGGTGGCGCTCAGCGAGACGCCGATCGAGAGCGTGGTGCCCAGCCACGTGAGCCCTTCGGTGAGCCGCTCCGGCTCCACGAGGTTCTGCACGAGCCCGTTGCCCGCGATGAGGGTGGGAGAGATGGCCAGACCGGCGACGAGCATGACCCCGGCGAGCTGCAGAGGGTTGCTGACGAGCTGGAACAGCCCGGTCCCGAGGGCCAGCGCCACGACGCCGACGAGGAACCGCCGCGCCAGGGGACCCACCCAGTGCCGCGACCCGTAGACCACCCCCGCGGCGAGCGAGCCGAACGCGAACGACGCGAGCACCGGTCCGGCGTACGCGGCGTTGCCCTGCTCGGTGGCGAAGGCGACGGTCGCGAGCTCGGTCGCGCCGAAGACGCCGCCGAGCGCCACGAAGATCAGGACGAGCGGCACCATGCCGCGGGTCCGCAGCACGGACCGCGTGTGCGCGCCGCGGCGCTGGGGGACCGGTGGTGGCTCGGTCTGCTTCTGGGCGAGGAACCAGAAGCCGCCGCCCACGCCGGCCACCAGGGGAAGGAGCAGTGCCGCCGCGGGGTCGACCGCTGTCGCGAGGAACGTCGCTGCGAGCGGGCCGACCGCGAACACCACCTCGTCCAGCGCCGACTCGAGCGCGTACGCCGTCTCGAGGCGCCGTTCGTCGCTCAGGACGTGGGTCCAGCGGGCGCGCGCCATGGCGCCCACCGAGCCCATCGTCGCGCCCGCGAGCGCGGCGCTCGCGAAGAGGGTCCACGGCGGCGCTCCGACGCTCCCCGCCACGAGCAGGCCCGTGAGCCCGACGCCGGCGAGCGTGAGGGCCGGCCGCATGATGCGCGACTGGCCGAAGCGATCCACCCAGCGTCCGAGCTTCGGGGCCACGAGCGCCTGCGCGACCACGTACGCCGCCGCCACCTGGCCGGCCAGGGCGTACGACCCGTAGGTGTCCGAGACCAGCAGGACGATGGCGATGCCGAGCACGGACATGGGCAGGCGCGCGACTGCCCCCGACATCGAGAACGCCAGCGCGCCCGGCCTCGACAGGATGTCGCGGTACGGCCCGAGCACCGTGCCATCGTGCCACCACGGCCTCCCGGGGGCGCCGCCGGACGCCGCGACTGGCGGCACGACGTCGCCCGGGCCCGCAGCCGCCGTGACGCACGGCGCCCGCCCCGACGGGACGCGCCGGGACGCGCGAGCCAGCACCGCCCCGACGAGCACCGCCACCGACGAGCGGCGCCGCCGGTCCGTAGGCTCACGCTCGTGGGAGCGTCACCGTCGGCCGCCGCAGGCACCCGGGTTGACCGCTGGTTGTGGGCGGTGCGCCTGTTCCGCACGCGCTCGGCGGCCGCCGAGGCCTGCCGGGCCGGGCACGTCCAGGTCAACGACGTGCGGGTGAAGCCGGCGGCGACGGTCCGTGTCGGGGACCGGGTGCGTGTCCGCGGGGGCCCGCGCGAGCGTGTGGTCGAGGTGGTGCGCGTCATCGAGGCGCGCGTCGGGGCCCCGATCGCAGCGGATTGCCTGATCGACCACAGCCCACCGCTGCCCACCCGCGAGGCGACGCCCGTCTTCGCGCAGCGTGACCGCGGCGCCGGCCGACCGACCAAGCGTGAGCGTCGGGACATCGAGCGGCTGCGCGGTCGACTTCCCGGGTGACGGGACGCCGCCCGTCGAACCCTCAGGGACGGGGGCGCTCAGCGCAGCGTGACCTGCCTGGACACCAGCCCGGCCCGGGCGCGGCGCTCCTCGGGGGTGAGCGGCGCCGTGGTCGCCAACGCCTCGCCGAGGCGCGCGTCGAGCTCGACGGCGGGAGCCTCGACGTCGGCCGCCTCGGTCCCCGGCGCCAGCTCCCACACGGGCACGAGGAGCCCGCACGAGCGGAACGCCCCGACGAACCGCGACCCCGGCGTCAGCGCCGAGGCGCGCCGCGCGTGGAGGCGGGCGAGCGCGTCGAGGAGGTCCTCCTGCGGCTCGGGCCGCGCCCAGCGGAGGAACTCGCGCCCCATCCGGACCCAGTACGCGGCGGGCACGCCCTCGAGGTGGACGGTCGGCACGATCGACGCCGCCGCCTCCTCGAGCGAGGCGGCCACGTCGGGCGTGGCCGCCGCGTCGGGGGCCACCCAGTAGGAGAAGTCCTGGTGGACGGTGGGTTCGAGGGGGACGGCCGGGTCGAGGACGTCCTGGAGGCGCGGTCCCGGTCCGGGGAGGTCGAGGGGCCCGACGGCGGTCCCCGGCTCGGCGTCGAGGGCCTCGAGGAGGGCCGCGGCCAGGTCGCGGCTGGCGTCCCCGCTGTGCGTCGTCGTCTGGAGCGCGAGCAGCACGGTGCCGTCCGCGCGGTGCAGCGCGGGGAGCATCTGCGGCAGGAGGGTGCAGACGACGACGTCGCGCCCCCCGTGGGCGGCCGTCGTGCGGACCGTGGCGGTCGCCGAGGGGACGAGCTCGCGCAGCGCGACCCAGTCCGGCTCGTTCGGCAGCCCGGCGAAGGGCCGCTCCACCAGTGCGACGACGGCGCGCTCCCGCTCCCGGCCGTGGCAGTTCTTGTAGCGCTTGCCGGAGCCGCACGGGCAGGGCTCGCGCGGGCCGACGGCGGGCACGGCGGTGGGGGTGGAGGCGTTCGGCGTCACGGAGGGCGAGCGTACCCGCGCGCTCAGAGCACCCGGGCGGGGGCGCCGTCGTCGGCCTCGAGCGGCAGGCCGGCGGCGTGCCAGGCGAGGAGGCCGCCGGCGAGGTTCGTCGCGTCGTAGCCCACGTGGGCGAGCCAGGCGACGGCGCGCGCGGAGCGGTTGCCGGACCGGCAGACCACGAGCAGCTCGGCGTCGGGGAGGTCGTCGAGGCGGTCCGGCAGCGCCCCGAGGGGGACGTGGACGGACCCGGGCACGTGCCCGAGGGCCCACTCCGCGGGTTCGCGGACGTCGAGGACGGTCCAGCCGGCGGGCACGGGAGCGCGCGGGTCGAGGTCGGGGACGGAGACGGTCGGGACGGCGGCGGCGCTCATCGGATCACGCTAACCCGGGTGGCGGCGGCCCTTCGGGGGCGTTCACATCGCGAAGTCGGCCACCATCCCGGCGTGCGCGTGGTAGCGCCGGTGGCAGGATCGTCGCCATGCACCCACGCGCCGGACAGCCCGCACTCCCTGACGACCTGATCGACGTCGACGCCCTGGTCGGCGCCTACTACGACCGCGTCCCCGACGTGGACGACCCCCTGCAGGAGGTCGCCTTCGGCACGTCCGGGCACCGCGGCTCCAGCCTGGACACCGCCTTCAACGAGGCGCACATCGTCGCCATCACCGCCGCGATCGTGGAGTACCGGCGCGGCCAGGGGACGGACGGCCCGCTGTACATCGGCCGCGACACCCACGGCCTGTCCCTGCCGGCCTGGCAGACGGCGCTCGAGGTCCTCGCCGCCGCCGGGGTCGAGGTGCGCATCGACGCCCGTGACGGGTACACGCCGACGCCGGCCGTCTCCCACGCGATCCTCACCGCCAACGGTGCCGGCACGTCGGGCGGCGTGCGCACCACGGGCGCGGGCCTGGCCGACGGCATCGTCGTCACCCCGTCGCACAACCCGCCGCGCGACGGCGGCTTCAAGTACAACCCGCCGCACGGCGGTCCCGCCGACTCCGACGCGACCAGCTGGATCGCGAAGCGCGCCAACGAGCTCATCCGTGGCGGCGTCCAGCAGATCCCGCGGGTGAGCCTCGAGCAGGCCCTCGCCTCCGAGACCACCCGCAAGCACGACTACCTCTCCGCGTACGTCGAGGACCTGCGCACGGTGCTCGACCTCGACGCCGTCCGCGCGGCCGGCGTGCGCATCGGCGCCGACCCGCTCGGCGGCGCGGCCGTCGACTACTGGGGCGCCATCGGCGAGCGCTACGGCCTCGACCTCACCGTGGTGAACCCGAACGTCGACCCGCGCTGGTCGTTCATGACGCTCGACTGGGACGGCAAGATCCGGATGGACTGCTCGTCGCCGTCGGCGATGGCATCGCTGCGCCAGATCATGGCGGGCTCCGACGGCGCCGCCGCGCCGTACGACGTCGCCACGGGCAACGACGCGGACGCCGACCGGCACGGCATCGTCACCCCCGACGCCGGGCTGATGAACCCGAACCACTACCTCGCCGTCGCGATCGACTACCTCTACCGGCACCGCTCCGGCTGGTCGCCCGACGCCGCGATCGGCAAGACCCTCGTCTCCTCAGCCCTCATCGACGCCGTGGCCAAGGGCCTCGGTCGTCGGCTGTGGGAGGTGCCGGTGGGCTTCAAGTGGTTCGTCCCGGGCCTGCTCGACGGCAGCGTCGGGTTCGGCGGCGAGGAGTCCGCGGGCGGCTCGTTCCTGCGCAAGGACGGCACCGTCTGGACCACCGACAAGGACGGCATCCTCCTCGCCCTGCTCGCCTCGGAGATCATCGCCGTCACGGGGAAGTCGCCGAGCCAGCACCACGCCGACCTCGTCGCGCAGCACGGCCGCTCCTGGTACGCGCGGATCGACGCCGCGGCGTCGCGGGAGGAGAAGGCGAAGCTCGCCAAGCTCGACCCGGCGCAGGTCAAGGCGACCACGCTCGCCGGTGAGGCGATCACCGACCGCCTCGTCGCGGCGCCCGGGAACGGCGCGTCGATCGGCGGCCTCAAGGTGACGACGCCGAACGCGTGGTTCGCGGCGCGGCCGTCCGGCACCGAGGACGTCTACAAGATCTACGCCGAGTCGTTCGTCAGCGAGGAGCACCTGGCCGAGGTCCAGTCGGCGGCCAAGGACGTGGTCTCGGCGGCGCTCGGCGGCTGAGCCGGCGACGGCGCCCGCCCCGCTCGGGCGGGCGCCGCACCGCCCCCGTCACCCCCGTCGCCCGCTGAACGCTGGCGGGGGCGATGGGCGGGCGCGCAGCCCCGGCGTCAGAACGGCCAGATGAGCGGCACGAGGAACACGGCGACCACGAACGAGACCGCCAGGAGCGGCAGCCCGAGGCGCCAGTAGTCGCCGAACCGGTACCCGCCCGGGCCCATGACCATCATGTTCGCCGGCGTGGCGACGGGCGTCAGGTACGCGGCCGCGGCCGCGACGCACACGCTCATGAGCA
>JBDIAU010000021.1:0-13432 GCA_039812565.1 Beutenbergiaceae bacterium | reverse complement strand
CCCGAGGCGCGCGCGCTCGACCTGGCCCGTTCCCGCCGCATCGGCGTCGCGAGCGCGGCGATCGGCATCGCCGCCGCCCTGGCGACGACGGCGCTCCCCGGGCTCCCGCGACGCTGACGCCGACGGCACCCCTCCGGGCGCGCGGCTGGGTGCGGCCCCCGCCCGCCCCCCGGGCGGTGGCCGCACCCGCGATGCCCCCATGGGGTGCCCCCGCACCCCTTCCATCGGCCGGCGTCAGGCGGATGTGAGGAGTCCGCTCGGGCATCTTCCTCGGTGCCCCCGGTGGGGCTCGAACCCACACTGGGCCGGGTTTAAGCCGGCTGCCTCTGCCGATTGGGCTACGGGGGCCGGACCGGACGGCGTCACCGTACCGGCGCCTCGGCCCACCCACCCGCCGGGACGACGCGAGCCCGGGCCCCGCGTGGCGGGACCCGGGCTCGTGGGTTGCGACCGTCAGATGCCGGCGCCGGCCTGAGACTGCACGGGAGGCTCGGGAACGGGGGTGGGCTCGGGAACAGGGGCCGCCGCGGGCGGCGCCGGGCGCGGGGCCGTCGCCGCCGCGACGAACGCGGCGCGCGGGGTCTCGAGGCTGCCGAGGGCGACCATCTCGCGGCGGAAGAACAGCGCCGCGGTCCAGTCCGTGACGATGCGGAACTTCCGGCTCAGGGTCGGCATCGCGAGCATGTGGTACGAGCGGTGCATGAACCAGGCCGGCCAGCCGCGGAACTTGATGCCGCCGATCTGCGCCACGCCCTTGAACAGGCCGAGCGAGGCCACGGTGCCCTTGTTCTTGTGCTTGTACGGGACCGGCTCGGCGCCGCGCAGGTACCGGGCGATGTTCTCGCCGAGGTGCTTCGCCTGCCGGACCGCGTGCTGCGCCGTCGGCGGGCACTTCGCGTCGCCGCCCACCGCGAGGTCGGGGACGGACGCGCAGTCGCCGGCGGACCAGGCGCCGGGCACGACGTTCCCGTTCTCGTCGCAGATCTGCAGGGTGGGCAGGCACAGGACCTTGCCCGTCCGGTCGAGCGGGAGGTCGCTCTCGGCGAGCACCGGGTTCGGCTTGACGCCCGCCGTCCACACGAGGGTGTCAGCCTCGAACTCCTCGCCGGAGGACAGCTTGATGACCCCGTCGACGCAGGACTCCAGGCGCGTGGAGAGCTTGATGTCGACGCCGCGGGCCCGGAGCTGCTCGACGGCGTAGCCGCCCAGCTCGTCGCCGAGCTCGGGGAGGATGCGGGGCGCCGCCTCGACGAGGACGAAGCGCAGGTCCTCCGGGGTGATCGAGTCGTAGCCGCGGCAGGCGGCGCGGGCCATGTCCTCCACCTCGCCGAGCGCCTCGACGCCCGCGAAGCCGCCACCGACGAACACGAACGTGAGCAGGCGACGGCGCTTGTCCTCGTCCCACGTGGAGGCCGCGATGTCCATCTTCGACAGGACCGCGGTGTGGAGGGCCTGGGCCTCCTCGATCTGCTTGAAGCCGATGCCCATGTCCGCCAGGCCGGGGATCGGCAGCGTCCGGACGACCGCGCCGAGCGCGACGACCAGGTGGTCGTACGTGACCTCGTACGGCTCCTCGAGCTCGGGGGTGATGATCGCCTTGCGGTCGGCGTGCCGGATCTCGCTGACCTTGCCGTGGAGCACGGTGCAGCCGTGCAGCTCGCGACGCAGCGGGGTGATGACGTGGCGGGGCTCGAGCGAGCCCGCCGCGGCCTCGGGGAGGAAGGGCTGGTAGGTCATGTAGGGGCGCGGGTCGACGACGACGATGGCCACGTCGTTGCGGCCCATCCGGCGCCGCAGCCGCAGCGCCGTGTAGAGACCGACGTACCCGCCGCCGGCGACCAGGATGCGCGGGGCCTTGCGCGGGCGGCTCTGCGAGGCGGCGCTGGCCGCAGTATCGGTGGTCATTCGCACATGCTAGGTGAGGCGGCGCCCGCACGTCCCGGCGGTCCGGGACCGGGACTTCCGGCCTACGACTCCGGGTCTGTGACGTCCGCCACACTCGCCCCGAGCACCTCGACGAGGCGGTCCCCCGAGACCGTCGCGGAGACCCCGTGGGCCCCCGCCCCGATCGAGACCGTCCCGCCGCGGACCCGCTCGTCGGCGACGACCGGCCACGCCCGCAGGGACCCGAACGGGGTGATCGTGCCCCGCTCGTAGCCCGTGGCGGCCTGCGCCGCCGCGGCGTCGGGCAGCGACAGCCGGCTGACGCCGAGCAGCGCCCGCAGCTTCGGCCAGGAGAGCGTGCGACCCCCCGGGACGAGGACGAAGAGGTAGTCGTCCTCGCCCCGCCGCACCACGAGGGTCTTGAGGACCTGGGCCGGGTCCAGCCCGCGGGCCGCGGCCGCCTCCGCCAGGCTGGACACCCGGCCGTGCCGCACCACGGCGTGCTCGAGGCCGGCGGCGGCGAGGGCGCCGAGCGCGCGCTCCTCCCCCGACGGCGCGCTCACGGGCGCCCCAGGGCGAGGGCGATCCCGTCGAGGATGTCGTGCTCGCTGGTGACCACCTCGTCGAGGACGCCGCCGGCGCGGGCCACCTCCGCCCGGACCCGGGAGACGACGGCCGACCAGACCAGGGCCCCGGCGCCGATGACGTCCACGCGGCCCGGGTGCATGTACGGCTCGGCCGCACGCTCCGCCCGCG
Organism: Beutenbergiaceae bacterium; assembly: GCA_039812565.1. GTDB lineage: Bacteria > Actinomycetota > Actinomycetes > Actinomycetales > JAHECE01 > JAHECE01. Next base: position 10,792 of record JBDIAU010000021.1, on the reverse strand, counting down.
TCATCGCGAGCAGCTCGGCGGTGGCGGCCAGGACGGCGTCGGGGTGCAGGACCGCGCCGTCGATGCGCGCCGGGTCGTACGTCGGCAGCCGCAGGGCCCGGGCGGTCACGGTCGTGACGGAGCCGGCCAGCCCGACGAGGGTGCCGGTGCGACCGAGCGGCACGACGCCGGCGACGACGTCGAGCGCGGCGGTGACGTCGGCCTGCGCGGCCGCCACCTCGGCGGCGCTCGGCGGGTCGCCGGACAGGTGGCGCTCGGTGAAGCGCACGCAGCCGACGTCGACGGAGCGCGACGCGACGACGTGCTCGGAGCCGAGGGCGAGCTCGGTCGACCCGCCGCCGATGTCGACGACGAGGAACGGCGTGCGGTGCTCGCCGCGGACCGCGCTCAGCGCGCCCTGGAACGAGAGCTCCGCCTCCTCCGACCCCGAGATCACCTCCGGCTCGACCCCGAGGCGGGCCCGGACGCCGTCGACGAACTCGTCCCGGTTCTCGACGTCGCGCGACGCCGAGGTCGCCACGAACCGCACCCGCTCGACGCCGAGCGCCGCGCAGCGCTCGGCATACCTGGCGGTGGCGGCCAGCGTGCGCTCGAGCGCCGCCGGGCCGAGCCGGCCGGTGCGGTCCACGCCCTCGCCGAGCCGGACCACCTCCATCGTCCGCAGCACGTCGGTGAGGCGGGCCCCGACGTCGTCCGGCTCGACGTCGGCGACGAGCAGGCGGATGGAGTTGGTGCCGCAGTCGACGGCCGCTACCCGAGTCACCGGCACATCTTGCCCGGTGCCGTCAGCAGGTGCAGCGGTCGGGCCGCCAGACGTCCCGCACGAGCGCGAGCGCCTCGTCCCCGAGGGGGTTGACACCCGGGCCGGCCGCAAGCGCGTGCCCGACGAGCACATGGAGGCACTTGACCCGGGTGGGCATCCCGCCCGCGGAGACGCCGGCGATCTCGGGGACCTCCCCGAGCTCGGCGCGGCGGGCCAGGTAGTCCTCGTGCGCGTGGCGATAGGCGGCGGCCAGGTCCGGGTCCGTCCCGAGGCGCTCCGTCATCTCGCGCATGACCCCACGCGCCTCGAGCCCGGAGACCGCCGCCACCGCGGGCGGGCACGTGAGGTAGAAGGTGGTCGGGAACGGCGTCCCGTCCTCGAGGCGGGGCGCGGTCCGCACGACCGTCGGCCGGCCGCACGCGCACCGGGCGGCGACGTCGACGACGCCGCGCGGCTCCCGGCCGAGCTGCTCACGCAGGACCTCGAGGTCGCGGGCGCGCTGCTCGGCGGCCCCGGTCGTCACGGCGTCGGGGTCGCGGCCGGGTCGGCCGTCCGGTAGTCGGGCTCGTCGCCCGGCTCCTGACCGGCCTCGGCGACCGAGTCGCGCAGCGTCAGGTACCAGGGGACCTGCGGGGCGGTGCTGGTCGACGCCTCGAGGTCCGTGTAGGGCTCGCCGTCGTCGCCCACCACGGTCTGGGGGTCGACCACCCGGTACGGGGTCTCGCCGGGCAGGACGAAGCCGAGGCGCTCCCGGGCCTGGGCCTTGACGTACGAGACGTCGCTCCAGCGCCGCAGCTGGTCCTCGAGCGAGGACACCTGGGCCTCGACCGCGGCGCTCTCCGCCGTCACACGACGCAGGTGCTCGGTCTGGACGATGAACGCCCGGGCGGTCGGTGCCAGCACGATGAAGGCGACGAGGATGACGAGCGCCAGGACCAGGCTGCGCATCGTGACGGTGCGCGGCGGGCGCTCCTCCTCCGGCTCCTCCCGGCCGGCCCGAGGGCTCCGGCCCCGGCGGTCGGGCCGCGCCGGAGCGGAGCCACGGTCCGGCCGCGACGAGGTCCGGACCCGGACCCGGCGCGACCTGGTCGGCTTGGCGGACCTCGCCGCCGTGCCCGAGCGGGCCGTTCCTGAACCCGCCTGGCCCGTCGTCGCGGGCTCGGCCGTCCCCTCCGCCGCGGACGTCCGGTCGAGGACGTCGACGGTGTGGGCCGCCGCGGGGGCCGGCGCCTCGGCGGGTGCCGGCGGGACCGGCGTGGCCGGGCGCGCGAGGGAGCGCGGGGCCACGGGGCGGCGGGAGGACATGACCCCATGGTCCCCCATGGCGGTGGGGGTTCCGGGCAGGGGCACGCGCACGCGTCGAACGCGGCGCCGCACGTCGGGGCGCCGCGCCGGTCGGTGTCCGGGTGCCGAGACGCGAGTCGCCCCGCACCCCTGGTGGGGTGCGGGGCGACAGGCCCGGCCTGTGGCCGGTCCAGCGGGTGGTCGGCGGTCAGGCCGAGAAGCGCGGGAACGCGGCGGCGCCGGCGTACTTGCCGCCGTCGCCCAGCTCGTCCTCGATGCGCAGGAGCTGGTTGTACTTGTTGACGCGCTCGCCGCGGGCGGGGGCGCCGGTCTTGATCTGGCCGGCGTTGACCGCGACGGAGAGGTCGGCGATCGTCGTGTCCTCGGTCTCGCCGGAGCGGTGCGACACCATCGCGGTGAAGCCGGCGCGCTGGGCCAGCGTGACGGCGTCGAGCGTCTCGGTGAGCGAACCGATCTGGTTCACCTTGACCAGGAGCGAGTTGGCCGACTTGAGCTCGATGCCCTTGGCGAGGCGGACGGGGTTGGTCACGAAGAGGTCGTCACCGACGATCTGGACGCGGTCGCCGACCAGGCCGACCAGCGCGCTCCAGGCCTCCCAGGCGTCCTCGTCCAGCGGGTCCTCGATCGAGACGAGCGGGTAGTCGGTGACCAGCTTCTCGTAGTACTCGATCATCCAGGCGGCCTGCTGCTGCGCGCCCTCGAACCCGTACTTGCCGTCCGAGTGGAACTCGGTCGCCGCGACGTCGAGCGCGAGCGCGACGTCCTTGCCCGGGGTGAGGCCGGCCTTCTCGATCGCGACGAGGATCAGGTCGAGCGCGTCGCGGTTGCTCGGCAGGTTCGGCGCGAAGCCGCCCTCGTCGCCGAGGCCGGTGGCGAGCCCGCGGCTCTTGAGGACCGACTTCAGGGCGTGGTACGTCTCGGCGCCCCAGCGCAGGGCCTCCTTGAACGTGGGGGCGCCGATCGGCGCGATCATGAACTCCTGGATGTCGACGTTGGAGTCCGCGTGCGAGCCGCCGTTGAGGATGTTCATCATCGGCACGGGCAGCAGGTGCGCGTTCGGCCCGCCGACGTAGCGGAACAGCGGGAGGTCGGCGCTCTCGGCGGCGGCCCGGGCGACGGCGAGCGAGACGCCGAGGATGGCGTTGGCGCCGAGGTTGCCCTTGTTCGGGGTGCCGTCGAGGTCGATGAGCGTCTGGTCGAGGATGCGCTGCTGGCTGGCCTCGAGGCCGAGGACCTCGGGAGCGATGACGTCGTTGACGGCGTCGACGGCGTGCTGGACGCCCTTGCCCAGGTAGCGGCCGGAGTCGCCGTCACGGCGCTCCACGGCCTCGAACGCTCCGGTCGACGCACCGGAGGGGACGCCGGCGCGGGCGGTGGTGCCGTCGTCGAGCAGGACCTCGACCTCGACGGTGGGGTTGCCGCGCGAGTCAAGGATCTCGCGGGCGCCAACGGCCTCGATGGTGGCCATGGGTGCTCCTTTGACGTGGGTTCGGATGCAGTAGGGAGCCTAGTGGCGGGTTCTCCGCTCGGGGCGGGACTTGGGCTCCTGATGAGCCCTGACGAGCCTGCTGCCGGGCGGCGACGGGCTCCCGCGCGAGCGCTCAGCGCCCGCGCGCGGCGACCGGGCCGGGCTCCAGGGCGAGCAGGGCCGCGAGGATCCGCTCCACCTGGTCCTTCGCGTCGCCGAAGAGCATCGCCGTGTTCTCCCGGAAGAACAGCGGGTTCTGGACCCCGGCGTACCCGGTGGCCATCGACCGCTTGAAGACGACGACCTGCCGCGCCTTCCACACCTCGAGGACCGGCATGCCGGCGATCGGCGAGTCCGGCTCCTCGAGCGCGGCCGGGTTGACCGTGTCGTTCGCCCCGATGACCAGGACGACGTCGGTCTCCGGGAAGTCGTCGTTGATCTCGTCCATCTCCAGCACGATGTCGTACGGCACCTTCGCCTCGGCAAGGAGCACGTTCATGTGCCCGGGCAGCCGGCCGGCCACCGGGTGCACGCCGAAGCGGACGTCCACGCCTCGGGCCCGCAGCCGGGAGACCAGGTCCGCCACCGGGTACTGCGCCTTGGCCACGGCCATGCCGTAGCCGGGGGTGATGACCACCGACGACGAGCCGGCGAGCAGCTCGGCGGTCTCGTCGGCGGAGATCTCGCGGTGCTGCCCGTAGTCGCGGCCCGCCGCGGCCATCGTGCCCTCGGAGGCGCCGAACCCGCCGAGGATGACCGAGATGAACGAGCGGTTCATGGCGCGGCACATGATGTAGGACAGGATCGCGCCGGAGGATCCGACGAGCGCGCCCGTGATGATCAGCAGGTTGTTGCCGAGCATGAACCCGGCGGCCGCGGCGGCCCAGCCCGAGTACGAGTTGAGCATCGAGACGACGACGGGCATGTCCCCGCCGCCGATGGCGGCGACCATGTGCCACCCGAGGGCGAAGCCGATGACCGCGATGGCCGCGACCAGGACCATGCCGAGCCCGACGGCGTCGTGCGGCAGGACGAGCAGCCAGACCGTGAGCCCGAGGAAGACGGCGAAGGCGGCGAGGTTGAGCAGGTTGCGGCCCGGCAGCACGAGCGGGGCGGACTTCAGCTTGGCCGAGAGCTTGAGGTAGGCGACCACGGAGCCGGTGAAGGTGTACGCACCGATGAGGACGCCGAGCGCGACCTCGACGACGTGCACCGCGCCGCCCTGCCCCTCGGGGGCGAGGTAGGAGTTGAAGCCGACGAGCACGGCGGCCATGCCGACGAACGAGTGGAACGCCGCGATGAGCTCCGGCATCTGCGTCATCTCGACCTTGCGGGCGATCGGCGTCCCGATCAGGGCCCCGATCGCGAGGACGACGACGATGAGCAGGGCGGTGACGAGGACCGACTGGCGGTGGTCGGGGTCCTCGTACGACAGGTAGAGGGAGTTCAGGACGGTCGCGCCGAGCGCGAGCGCCATCCCGACCATGCCGGCGATGTTGCCCGCGCGGGCCGTGGTCGGCTTGGAGAGGCCCGCCAGCGAGAGGATGAACAGGACGCCGGCCACGATGTAGAGCGCCTGGACGAGCTGGAGCACCATCTCAGGCCTCCTTCCTGAACATGCCGAGCATCCGGTAGGAGACGAGGAACCCGCCGAAGATGTTGATCGAGGCGATGGTCGCCGCGACGAACGACATCGCCACGACCCACAGGTCCGACGACCCGATCTGCAGCAGCGCGCCGACGAGGATGATCCCGGAGATGGCGTTGGTCTGGGCCATCAGCGGCGTGTGCAGGGAGTGCGAGACGCCGCTGATCACGTAGAACCCGACGACGACGGCGAGCACGAACACGGTGAAGTACCCGACGAAGCTCGCGGGCGAGAGCGTCACGGCCAGGATCACGAGGACCGCGGCCACGACGGCCGAGGTCAGCCGGCGCCGAGTCCGCCGGACGGCGGCCGCCGCCTGCGCGGCCGCCGCCGCCGCGAGCTCCTCGGGAGACGGCGGGGCCGGGACGGCCGCCGCGGTCGGCGCGGCCGAGACCTGGACCGGCGGCGGGGGCCACAGGACGTCGCCGGCGTGGGCGACGGTCATGCCGCGCTGGACCGGGTCGTCGAGGTCGAGCGCGGGGGTGCCGTCCTTGCCGGGGGTGAGCAGCGTGAGCAGGTGGACGACGTTGGTCGCGAACAGCTGCGACGTGTGCTGCGGCAGCCGTGCCGGCAGGTCGGTCCAGCCGAGGACGACGACGCCGTTCTCGGTCACCACGCGCTCGCCCGGGACCGTGAGCTCGCAGTTGCCCCCGCCGGAGGCCGCGAGGTCCACGATGACGGAGCCGGGCCGCATCGCGGCGACCGTCTCCGCGGTGATCGTCCGCGGCGCGGTCCCGCGCACGAGCGCGGTCGTGATGACGATGTCGGCGCGTGCGCACTCCCGGGCGTACATCGCCTCGGTCAGGGCCTGCTGGTCCGCGGTCAGCGCGGCGGCGTAGCCGTCGGCGCTGACCTGCTGCTGGGCGCCCTCGGGGCGGACGAAGGTGGCGCCCATGGACTCGATCTGCTCGCCGACCTCCGGACGCACGTCGGAGGCGCGCACCTGGGCGCCGAGGGAGCTGGCCGCGCCGATCGCGGCCAGGCCTGCCACGCCGGCACCGATCACGAACACCGTGGCCGGCGGGGTCTTGCCGGCGGCCGTGACCTGGCCGGTGAACATCCCGCCGTACGCGCCGGCGGCCTCGACCACGGCGCGGTAGCCGGCGACGTTGGAGAGCGTGGAGAGGACGTCGAGCGCCTGCGCCCGGGAGATGCGGGGCACGGCGTCGAGGGCGAGCCCCGTCACGCCCCGGTCCGCGAGCGACGTGACGAGCCCGGGGCTGCCCGCCGGGCCGAGCATCGCGACGAGCACGGCGCCCGGACGCAGGGCCGCGACCTGGTCGGGCGTCGGAGCGTTCACGGCCGTCACGACGTCGGCGCCCCAGGCGTCCGCGGCGCTGCCGATCGTGGCGCCGGCGGCGACGTACGCCTCGTCCGCGAAGGTCGCCCCCGCGCCGGCACCGGCCTCGACGACGACGTCGTACCCCAGGGCCCGGAGTGCGGCGACGCTCTTCGGGGTGGCGGCGACGAGCCGCTCCCCCGGTCGAACCTCACGCGGGACGCCGATCTTCATCCGCACTCCTGTCGCTCGAGCCGCGTGCCGCGGCACCGCCCATGATTGCCCACGGCCCGGGCGCGGACGCGGACCTTCGGGCCACCCGGCCCGTCGCGGACAGGGTCAGGTCGGTGGCACCTCGGGACCGACGTGGGCCGCCCACCTCGCCAGCGCCACGCGCAGCGCCGCCTCCGCGTCCACGCCCTCGCCCTCGCCGTCGGCCTCCGCGACGAGCGCGAGGAGCCGGTCGCCCACGCCGGTGCCGGCCGCAGGCGCCCCCAGCCCGTCGTGCCGGGCGCGGGCCACGGCCTTCTGCGCGCGGGCCAGCGCGGGCAGGGCGAGCGGCACGCCGTCGAGAAGGCCGTCGCGGCGCTTCTCCGCGTCCTTGATCCGCCGCCAGGCGGCCTCCACCTCGGCGGGCCCGGACGCGTCGGCGTCGGCGAACACGTGCGGGTGGCGGCGGACGAGCTTGGCGACGAGGTCGTCCACGACGTCGACGACGTCGAACGGCGCCTCCGCGTCCTCCTGCGCCACCCGCGCGTGGAAGACGACCTGCAGCAGGAGGTCGCCGAGCTCCTCCCGCAGCGCAGGCAGGTCGCCGGCCTCCGCGGCCTCCACGACCTCGTAGGCCTCCTCGACGGCGTACGGGGCGAGCGAGGCGTGCGTCTGGGCGGCGTCCCAGGGGCAGCCCCCGGGCGAGCGAAGACGGTCCATGACGGCCACGAGCCGCGCGAAGGCGCTGCCCGCGGCGTCCACGCCGGAGGCCTACGGCGCCGGCGTCACGGCCGCCGCGGGCGTGGCCGCCCCGACGAACCACGGCGGCCGCACCGCGACGACGCCGAGGTCCTCCCAGGCGCCGTACCTCGGGTTGACCTCGATCTCGGCGTCCCGGATGGCGGTCGTGGCCGCCTCCTCGATGACGCGCCCCTTGCTCGCCTCGAGGGCGGCGTCCTGCGCGGCGAACCGCTGCCCGATGAGCAGGAGGCCCGGCCCGATGTGGAGGTCGGCCGGGTCGACCCCGGCGTCCTCGGCGGCGGCGAGCAGGACCTCGCGCCCGTCCTCCTCGGAGGCGCCGACGCCCGCGGCAGCCGCCGCCTCGATGACGAAGGGGCTGATGACGAGCTCTTGGAGGACCGTGGCGGGCGTCGCGGGGGCGAGCTGCGTCCAGTCCGCCACGGTCTGGGCGAGCTCGGCCTCGCTGATCGCCTCGCCGTCGACGGTCGCCGCGGCGCCCGGCTGCCCGGCGCAGGCGGCGAGCCCGAGCGCGGCCACGGCGAGGACCGCCGTCGTCCGCCACCAGCGCGTCCTCAGCGTCGCCATCGAGCCACCCTCCGAGTGCCGGGTCCACGGCCGGCCACGATGGGCCGGGTCCGCGGACATCCTAGTCACCGCACCTCGCCCGCTCCCGGGGGTGACCGGTCCCGGACGTCACCCGAGGTGCGCCTCGAGCGCCTGCTCCGCGACGGCGACCAGCCAGCCGCCGTCCGGCGCCTCGCCGTCCGGCGACGCGGCGGTCACGACGACGACGACGCGCTCGTCCCCCGACTCGACGTACCACGATCCGGCGATCTCGCCCGGAGCGCTGCCGCCCTTGAACGCGACGTAGTCGTACCGGTCGGGGGCTGCGAGGCCAGGGTTGGCGGACAGGATCGCGCGCACCGGCTCCCCGGCGGGCGTGCGGGCGAGGCTCTGCAGCGCGACGTGGGCGCGGCAGACGTCCTCGGCGGTGGCGAACCAGTCGATCCCCAGGGGCCAGGCCGGCGAGGCGAGGAGGGCGTCGTCGAGCGCCGGCACGCGCTCGGCGACCTCGGCGAGGAGCTGCCGCTGCCGCTCGCTCACCCGGGGGTCGGGGCTCAGCGGGTCGTCCCCCGTGGCCTCGGTCCAGGCCCGGCGAAGCGCCGGCGAGGCGAACGCGAGGACGAACATCTCGCGGGTGGTGAGGAGAGGCGCGAGGACCTCCGGCTCGCTGTGCCCCATCCGCGCCACCGCCGCCTCGACGGCGTCGCGGCCGACGGCGTCGATCAGCAGGTCGGTGGCGGTGTTGTCGCTGATGGCGATCATCGCCTCGGCGGCCTCCCGGACGCTCACCTGCGTCCCGGCCGGCTCGTCTTGCAGGCGCCCCGAGGGGAGCGAGCGCAGCTCGTCCGTGAGCGTCAGCGTGTCCGTCCAGGCCAGCCGACCCTCGGCGACGGCGTCGACGACGGCGCCGAGCACATACAGCTTGACGACCGAGCCGATCGGTCGCAGCACGTCGGGCTCCGCGGCGGCCACCTCCATGCACCGCGCGTCAGCACCCTCGCCGCTGACGCGGGCGAGCAGGAACGACCCGGAGTCCGCCGCCTCCTCGACGGCAGCGGCGGCGTCGTCCAGGGTGTCGATCTGCGGCGGCGGGCTCGTGGGGGCGAGCCACAGGCCCTGGACGAGCGCGCCGGCGTCCGTCGAGACCGTGAGGACGAACGACGCGCCGCCCGCGCCCGTCACGACCGTGCGGGCGGTGGTGGCGGTCCCGACCGGGCCCTCGTCGTAGGAGACCGGGGTGAACGGCCCCGCCGCGCGGAGCTGGTCGAAGACACCGGCGACCTGCGCTGCCGGGATCTCGGCCAGGAAGACGGCGGCGAACACGGCCTCCGCCTCGGCCGCGCTCGGGCCCGCGGGGGCGGCGAGGGTGTCGAGGACCCACTGCGTGGCCCGGCCCGCGGCCGTGCCGGGGATCTCGACCGCGGCGGCGGGCGCCGTCGTCGGGGTCGGGCTCGGGCCGCCGTCGGGTGTCGGGGCGCAGGCCCCGAGGGCGAGCGTCAACGCCAGCGCGAGCGCGCCCAGGACGGCCGCGCCGCGCCGCGCGCGGCGGCCGCGGACGCTGCGGCGTGCCATTCCCTCAGGCTCTCAGATCCTCGGTGGTCGCGCCCCCCGCGGACGGGGTCAGGAGGACGGGGTCAGGAGGACGCGGTCCGGGCCGGCGGCGCGGCGCCCGCGGCGGCGACGGCCGCGCCGAGCAGGATGAACCGCCCCGGGTTCGGTGGAGGGTTCCTTCCTTGGGAGGATCACCCTCATGTCGAAGCGATACCCCGACGAGTTGAAGGCTCGTGCGGTCCGGATGGTGGTGGAGCACCGGGACGAGTACGACTCGCAGATGGCGGCGATCCGGGCGGTCGCGGCGAAGCTGGACGTGGGTTCGGAGAGCCTGCGTGGCTGGGTGCGCCGGGCCGAGGTCGACGCCGGCACCCGGGCCGGAGTGACCACGGCGGAAGCGGCCCGGATCAAGGATCTCGAGCGGGAGAACCGCGAGCTCAAGCGCGCCAACAAGATACTGAAGGCCGCGGCGTCTTTCTTCGGGGCGGAGCTCGACCGCCGACACCGCTGATCTGCACCTTCATCCACGACAACCGGGTGCGTTTCGGCGTCGAGCCGGTCTGCAGGGTGCTCACCGAGCATGGCTGCCAGATCGCGCCGAGCACGTACTACGCGTGGCGCTCACGGCGCCCCGCGGCACGCACGATCAGCGACGCAGTCCTGGTCAACGCGTTGGTCGACCTGCGCACCGGCGCGGACGGGCGACCGTCGCCGGAGAGCCTGTACGGGTACCGCAAGACCTGGCACGCGCTGCGGGCCCGCGGCCACGACGTACCGCGCTGCACGGTGGTGCGCCTGATGCGCCAGGAGGGGATGCGCGGGGTCCTGCGGGCCAAGAAGGTCCGCACCACCGTGCCGGGCAAGGACGGCACCCGGGCCGGGGACCTGGTCAACCGGGACTTCCACGCCCCGGCACCGAACCACACCTGGGTCGCCGACTTCACGTACGTGCGCGCCTGGGCGGGGTTCGTCTACGTCGCGTTCGTCGTCGACGTGTTCTCCCAGATGATCGTCGGCTGGCACGCCGCGACCAGCAAGCACGTCGACCTGGTGCTGACCTGTCTGCGGATGGCGACCTGGCGTCGGGACCACGACGGGCACCCCGTCGCCGCCGGACTCATCCACCATTCGGACGCCGGGTCTCAAGGCGGATTCCATCGGTCGTCGCAACACCTTGATATTGGAGGTGTGCGGCGTGGTGACGGCGGACTGGAGCAAGAAGACCAGCGATGTTCCCGAGGGTGTGCGTCGGCAGTGGCGTGC
>JBDIAU010000020.1:0-13510 GCA_039812565.1 Beutenbergiaceae bacterium | reverse complement strand
ATTCCGGCGGCCGGTAGTCGCCGAGCAGGTCGGAGCTGACCATCACCAGTACGTCCGGGTTTGACGAGTCGGCGGACTGTGGATTCTTGATCGCGTGCAGCCCGGTCTCGCCGCTGAACCGGACGTGCGCCCCGGAACCGGCGATGCTCAACCCGACGCCGATGGTTCCTTCAGGGAAGCCGGACCACGGCCGGTCGAGCGGCATCGGGATGCGCCAGAGCAACTCCTTGGGCGGCTTCAGCGTAATCTGGAACAGCTTGAACTCGGACCATGCCGTTTCGGGTGTTCGGATCTCGGCGGTCGGTCCGCGGGCGTGCTCACCGGCTCACCGTATCCCCGCCGAGGCTCGACCCCGGCCATGGCCCCGCGGGGCGGGCGGCGGCGCGCCGCGGCCGCCAACCCACGCCCCGATCGCCCGGCGCCGGGCGGCCGGCGGTGCTGGACTGGTCCGGACGGGCCCGCGAGCAGGCGGGCCCCCGCGCCCAGGAGGACTCTCATGACCGCCGTCACCCTCGTCGGCTCCGGGCTGATGGCCCGGGCCATCGCCACGCGCGTGCTCGCGGGGGGTGGTGCCGTCCAGGTGCTCGGCGAGAGCACGGCCGACGCCGAGCGGCTGGCCGCGGAGCTCGGCGAGCCGGGCCGCGTGACCGCGGGCGCGGTCGGCGACGAGGTCACGGGCGACGTCGTCGTCCTCGCGGTGCCGTACGCCGTCGAGGTCGAGCTCGCGGCCGCGCTCGCGGCGGCGCTCGACGGGAAGGTCGTCGTCGACATCACCAACCCCGTCGACCAGGCCACGTACAGCGGCCTCGTGACCCCGCCCGGGACGTCCGCCGCGGAGCAGGTGCAGGCCGCCGCGCCCGGGGCGCGCGTCGTGAAGGCCTTCAACACGACGTTCCCCGGCCCGCTGCGCGAGGGGCACGTCGCCGGGCAGGCGCTCGACGTCTTCCTCGCCGGGGACGACCCGGCCGCGCGGGCCGCCGTCGCCCGCCTCGTGCGCTCCGGCGGGATGCGACCCGTCGACGTCGGCGGCCTCAGCCGCGCCCGCGGCCTGGAGTGGCTGGGCCTGCTGCACGTCACCATGCAGTTCACCCGCGGCACCACGTTCGGCTCGGCCATCAAGGTGGTCGACCCGGCGGGCTGAGGCGTCAGGCCGTCAGGGTCCGGCCGGTCAGGCGCAGCCGCAGGCCGCGAGGCGCGCGGTCCAGTCGTCGACGGCCGACCGCGCCGCGCCGACGCCCCCGACCCCGAGCTCGTCGGCGACGACGGCGAGCGCGAGCAGCCGGCCGTCGGCGTCGAGCACCGTCCCCGCGAGGGCCACGACCGTGAGCAGGGTGCCGGTCTTGGCGCGCAGGACCCCGGCCGCGGGGTCCTGCGCGTCGAACCGGTCCGCCAGCGTGCCCTGCAGGCCCGCGACCGGCATGCCCGCCGCGACCGTCACCGCGGCCGGGCTCGCCGGGTCCGCCGCGAGCGCGACCAGGCGCGCCAGGGTCAGGGGCGGGACGCGGTTGCCCTCGGACAGGCCGGACCCGTCGACCATCGTCACGCCCGTGACGTCGACGCCCAGCGCCGCGAGCTGCGCGAGCGTGGCCGCGGCGCCGTTCTCGAAGTCGCCCGGGCGGCCGTCGGCCACCGCGACGAGGCGGAGCAGGATCTCCGCGACGTCGTTGTCGGAGTCCTGCAGCGCGTGGGCGACGAGCTCGCCGACGGTCGCCGACTCGACGGCGGCCAGCTCCTGCGCACCCTCCCCCGAGGGCGCCCGGACGACGTCGCCCTCCACCGTCACGCCGGCCGCAGCGAGCGCGGACGCCAGCTGCCGGGCGGCCGCGAGGCCGGGGTCCGCCGCGCGCCTCGCCTGCCCGGGCACGATCCCGTGGTCGACGGCGAGCGCTGCGACGGGCATGACGAAGCCGCCGCCGAGGTCGATCGGCCCCCAGTCCGGGGCGACCGCGGGACCGGAGACCAGGGTGTCGTCTAGCACCAGGCGCACGGAGGTGATCTCGCGGTCCGCGAGGGCGGCCGCGGTGTCCGCCGCGAGGTCGCCGAGCCCCGCGCGGCCGACGACGGCGCCCGGGTCGCCCGCTCCGCTCGCCAGGACGACGTCGCCGCCGCCCTCGAGGACGACCGTCGCCGTCCCCGAGCCGCCGGTCCCGGCGGCGCCCGCCTCGAGGAGGGTTCGCGTCCGCAGGCGGGTGTCCTCCCCCAGGGCGGCGAGCGCCGCCGTCGTCGTGAGGAGCTTGACCGTGGAGGCGGGGATCCGGGCCTCGCCCGCGCCGTCGTCGAGGAGGACCTCACCGGTGAGGACGTCCACGACGGCGACCCCCGCGCCGCCCCCGAGGCGACGGTCCGCGAGCAGCGGTGCGGTGACGGCGGCGAGGCCGGACGCCGCCGGGGTGGGGGCGGCGTCGTCGAGGGCGGGCAGCACCGCGGCCGGGCCGGGCGCGGGCTCGAGCGTGACGGTGGGGAACGGGGCGGGCTCCTCCCAGGGGGGTGCCGTCGTGAGGACCCCGGGGACGACGTCGGCCGCGTCGGCCGCCGCGTACCCGACGACGAGCACGGCTGCCGCGGCGACGGCGGCGACCACCTTGCGCATCGTCTCCGAGACCTCCACGAGTGGAACCGCACGCAGGCCCCTCGATGCGACAGACTAGAGCCCGCTGCAGCGGCGCATCGGAGCGCACCGGACCTCGTCAGGAAGGCAAGCCGTGGAGTTCGACGTCACGATCGAGATCCCCAAGGGACAACGGAACAAGTACGAGGTGGACCACGAGACCGGGCGGATCCGTCTCGACCGGATGCTCTTCACCTCGACCCGGTACCCGGACGACTACGGCTTCATCGACGACACGCTCGGTGAGGACGGCGACCCGCTCGACGCGCTCGTCCTGCTGGAGGAGGCGACCTTCCCCGGCTGCCTCATCCGCTGCCGCGCTCTCGGGATGTTCCGGATGAGCGACGAGGCGGGCGGCGACGACAAGGTCCTGTGCGTGCCGGCGGGCGACCAGCGGGCCAGCTGGCGCAGCGACATCGAGGACGTCAGCGAGTTCCACCGCCTCGAGATCCAGCACTTCTTCGAGGTCTACAAGGACCTCGAGCCCGGCAAGTCCGTCGAGGGCGCGCACTGGGTGGGCCGGGAGGCGGCCGAGGCCGAGATCGTCCGGTCCTACCAGCGCTTCAAGGACGCCGGCGGCCACCACCACTGAGGTGCGCCCGGGCGCTCACCCGGCGCCGACGCACCGTCCGACGCGGACGCCCCTCGCGGGGGGCGTCCGCGTCCGTGTCTACGCCCCGGTGATCGTCAGCGCCACGAGGGCGAGGTTGAGCGTCGAGACCACGACGACGACGGCGCGCATCGCCCAGCGCATGGCCGGACCGTTCACCGACGCGCCCATGAGCTCCTTGTCGTCCGTCAGGCGCAGGAGCGGGACCAGCGCGAACGGGATGCCGAAGCTGAGCAGCACCTGGCTGAGGACGAGCGCCCACGTCGGGTCCACGCCGAGCGCCAGGATGATCAGCGCCGGGACGAGCGTGATCCCGCGGCGGACCACGAGCGGGATCCGCCGCCGCAGCAGCCCCTGCATGATCGTCGCCCCGGCGTAGCAGCCGACCGACGTCGAGGCGAGGCCCGAGGCCAGCAGGCCGAGGGCGAAGACGAGGCCGATCGCGGGGCCGAGGACGTCCACCACGGCCGCGTGCGCACCCTCGATCGTGTCCGTGCCCTCGACGCCGCCGAGGTTGGCGGCGGCCAGCAGCAGCAGGGCGATGTTGACGGCGCCGGCGACCGTGAGGGCAGCGATGACGTCCCAGCGCGTGGCGCGGATCAGGCGGACGCGGCGTTCGGGGTCCGCCGCGTGGCCGTGCCGGTCCCGCGCGAGCGCCGAGTGGACGTAGATCGCGTGCGGCATCACGGTCGCGCCGAGCATGCTCGCCGCGAGGAGCACCGAGTCGGCGCCGTCGAACCGCGGGACGAGGCCCGCGAGGACGTCGCGGCCGTCGGGCGGGTTGACCACCAGGCCGCTGACGAAGCCGAGCGTGATGATCACCAGCAGCGCGATGATGACGTGCTCGAAGCTGCGCTGGCCCACGCGGTTCTGCACGAGCAGGAGCCCCATCGAGACGACGCCGACGATCACGCCGTTGAGCAGCAGCGGCGTGCCGAAGAGGAGGGTGAGCGCGATGGCGCCGCCGATGACCTCGGCGAGGTCGGTGGCGGCGGCGACGAGCTCGGCCTGGCCCCAGAACGCCAGGCGGGTGGGCCGGCGGGTGCGCTCGCCGACGAGCTCGGGGAGCGTACGGCCGGTGACCAGGCCGAGCTTGGCGGACTGGTACTGCACGATGACCGCCATCGCGTTGGCCATCACGAGGACCCAGACGAGCAGGTACCCGTACCGGGCGCCGGCCGTGAGGTTCGCCGCGACGTTGCCCGGGTCCACGTAGGCGATGGCCGCGACGAACGCCGGGCCCAGCAGCGGCAGGACGCGTCGGGCGATCGGTGGCGGCGGCGCCGTCGTCGTCACCATGTGTCCTACCTCCGTGCGACTTAGGTCCCCCGAACTTACGGCTACGGATACTAGAACACGGCGGGGGTGGGCTGTCACGGGGTGATCGCTGGGCGAGTCGGCGCCGCCGCACGCGGATCTCCGCGAGTGCGACATCGAGGGGGTCAAACCCGCCCGATGAGGCCCTCGACGTCACACTCGGCACGAATGCGGGGGCGGGCCCGAGCGGCCGACGCGCGCGACCCCGGAAGCTCACGCCCGGAGCTCGCACCCCGGCGCTCGCACTCCGAAGCTCGCACTCCGAAGCTCGCACCCCGGCGCTCGCACCCCGGCGCGAGTGCGACGTCGAGGGGGTCAAGCGCGCCCGATGAGCCCCTGAACGTCGCACTCGGCCGGTGTGCCGGGAGGGGTGGTGGTGGGGCCGGGGTAGGAGGTGGGGTCAGGGGCGGCCGACGTACGGGAGCACGTTCGTCCAGTACATCGGGACGTGCTCGACCAGCTTGCCCGGCGACGGCGCGTGGACCCGCGTGCCGTTCCCCGCGTAGATCGCGACGTGGTAGATCCCCGACGCCGCGCCGTTGCTCGAGTAGAAGATGAGGTCCCCGGGCCGCATCTGGGCGATCGGCACGTGGGTGGTCTCGGCGTACTGGGCCTTGGTCGTGCGCGAGAGGGTGATGCCCACGCTCTGGTACGCCCGCATCGTCAGGCCCGAGCAGTCGTAGCCGTTGGGCCCCGCGGCGCCCCACACGTACGGCTTGCCCACCTGGGTCAGCGCCCACTGGAGCGCCGCCTGCTGCGTCGCCGCGCTCGAGCGCGAGCTCGGCGCCGCCGGGGCCGGGGCGGGGGCCGGAGCCGGGGCCGGGGCGGGAGCCGGTGCCGGGGCGGGAGCCGGGGCCGGAGCGGGAGCCGGGGCCGCGGGTTGCGGCGCGGGGTTCGACGGCGCGGGGCCGGCCGGCGCGGGGTCCGACGGCGGCGCGGCCGGCGCCTGGCTCGCCGCGGGTGCGGGCGCCGTCGTCGGCGACGGGACGGGCGCGCGTGGCGTCGTGGGCGCGGCTGCGACCGGGGTGGGCAGCGCGGCCGCGCGCGCGGCGGTCTCCTGACGCTGCCGCCGCTCGGCGTCGAGCGCCTCCTGGTCGGCGGGCTCGGCCTCGACGGTCGTGCTGCGGAACGCGGCGAGCCGGACGAGCAGGTCCGAACGCTCGGCCTCGGCCGTCGCCACGCGGGTCCGGGCCGCGTCGGCGGCCGCCTGCGCGGCGCGCGCGCTCTCCGCGACCTCGGCCGCGGCGTCCTCGCGGGTCTCGACCGCAGCCCGGGCGCGGCGTTCGAGCACGTCGGCGACCACGCGAGCCGCCTCCACGTCTTGGACGGCGGCGACGGCGCGCTGCCCGAGCCGGTCGATCAGCCGGTCGCGCGCGGCGACGTCCTCGATCCCGTCCGCGGTCAGGAACGCCTCGAGCGAGGCGAGCCCGCCGCCGGTGCGGTACGCCGCCATCGCGACCCGGCCGAGCTCGTCCTCGGCCTCACCCAGGCGCTCCTGGGCCTCGGCGGCCCGCGCCCGCGCGTCGACGACGGCGGCCCTCGCCTCCGCGAGGGCGACGACCGCGGCGTTGTACCGCTCGGCGGCCTGGGCGGCGGCCACCTCGACGGCGTCGGCCTCGGCTCGGACCTGGGCGAGCCGCACCTCGATGCCTGCGATCGACGCGGTGGTCGTGACGATCCCGGCCTCGGCCTCGGCGACCTCCTCGGCGGTCGGCGGCTCCGCCAGCGCGGGCCCGACGAGGCCGCCGACCAGCAGCGCGGCCACGGCGCTCGCCGTCCCGATCCGACGCGTGCGTCGTCGCATGCGCGTCCTCCCGTCCGGCGGTTGGGTCACCTCACATCGGCGTGTCGCATTGACTTCGGGAGCCAACGTCTGGTGACCGTACCTGAGGTGCTGCACGGATGTGAACGGTTGTCACATCCGCACCACCCGTCACACGTGTGACGAGCGCCACACCCCGGCCCGCCGCCATCCGCCATCCGGGCCGGCGCCGTCCACCCGCCGGACGCCTGCTACAGTCCGCGCCATGACCCGCCGAATGTGCCGCTGACGCAGCGCACATCCGGCGTGCGCTGAGACGGCAACGACCGCCGTCCAGCCGCTCCCCCCATGTGCGCACCGACCCCTCCGGCGGGTCGGCGCACCTGCGCGCCGTCCTCGCCCACCGAGGCCGGGCGCCAGCTCCCGGCCGCACCCCCACCCGCAGCCGGGCACCGCCCGCACCGCCTCGTAGGAGAGCCACCGTGAACAACGCCTGGTCGTTCGAGACCCGCCAGATCCACGCCGGGCAGACGCCCGACCCCGCCACCGGGGCCCGCGCCCTGCCCATCTACCAGACGACGTCCTACGTCTTCGAGTCCGCCCAGCAGGCCGCCGACCGGTTCGCGCTCAAGGAGCTCGGCCCGATCTACACCCGCATCGGCAACCCCACCACCGAGGTCGTCGAGAACCGCATCGCCTCCCTCGAGGGCGGCGTCGGCGCGCTCCTCGTCTCCTCCGGCCAGGCCGCCGAGACGTTCGCGATCCTCAACATCGCCGAGGCCGGGGACCACGTGGTCGCCAGCCCCTCGCTCTACGGCGGCACGTACAACCTGCTCCACTACACCCTCCCCAAGCTCGGCATCGAGACGACCTTCGTCACCGACCCGCACGACGCCCAGGCGTGGCGCGACGCCGTCCGCCCGAACACCAAGCTCTTCTTCGGCGAGACCATCCCCAACCCGAAGTCGGACATCCTCGACATCGAGCTCGTCGCCGGCGTCGCCCACGAGGTCGGCGTCCCGCTCGTCGTCGACAACACGGTCGCGACGCCCTACCTCCTGCGCCCGCTCGAGTGGGGGGCCGACGTCGTCGTCCACTCCGCCACCAAGTACCTGGGCGGACACGGCTCGGCGATCGGCGGCGTCATCGTCGACGGCGGCACGTTCGACTACGCGCAGCACCCCGAGCGCTACCCCAACTACAACACCCCCGACCCGAGCTACAACGGCCTCGTCATCGCGCGCGACCTCGGCGTCGGCGGGGCGTTCGGCGTCAACCTCGCCTTCATCCTGAAGGCGCGGATCCAGCTGCTCCGCGACCTCGGCTCCGCGATCTCGCCGTTCAACTCCTTCCTCATCGCGCAGGGCGTCG
Organism: Beutenbergiaceae bacterium; assembly: GCA_039812565.1. Taxonomy (GTDB): domain Bacteria; phylum Actinomycetota; class Actinomycetes; order Actinomycetales; family JAHECE01; genus JAHECE01. The sequence continues at coordinate 5,842 of JBDIAU010000020.1, read as the reverse complement.
AGACGCTGTCGCTGCGCGTCGAGCGGCACGTCGCCAACGCCCAGGCCGTCGCCGAGTGGCTCGAGGCCCGGGACGACGTCGTCCGCGTCCACTACGCGGGCCTGCCCTCCAGCCCGTGGCACGCCAACGCGCAGAAGTACCTGCCGCGCGGCGCCGGCGCCGTGCTCGCCTTCGAGCTCGACGGCGGGACCGAGGCCGGGCAGGCGTTCGTCTCCGCGCTCGAGCTCCACTCGAACGTCGCCAACATCGGCGACGTCCGCTCGCTCGTCATCCACCCCGCGTCGACGACGCACAGCCAGCTCACCCCGCAGGAGCAGGCACTGTCCGGCGTGACGCCCGGCCTGGTGCGCCTCGCCGTCGGCCTGGAGCACATCGACGACATCCTCGCCGACCTCGAGGCCGGATTCCGGGCCGCGAAGGAGGCGTGAGGTTGCATGCGGCCCGTACCGTTGTCTCTTGTGAGCACACCCGAGCGCAGGAGCCCCGACGGTACGGGCACGCCTGCCTCGAGGTGGACCGTGCGACCCAAGCGCTACCAGCACGTGCGCACGCCCGTGGAGCCCATCCCGGCCTCCGCGGCGTGGCGCCCCGGTGACCCCGTCGGCGACCGGCAGTTCGCCGACCTCGGCCCCCTCAAGCTCGAGGCCGGCGGCCGGCTCCCCGCCGTCCGCATGGCCTACGAGACCTGGGGAACCCTGAACGAGGCCCGCGACAACGCGGTGCTCGTGCTCCACGCCCTCACCGGCGACTCCCACGTCGCCGGCGAGGCGGGGCCCGGGCACCTCACCGCGGGCTGGTGGCCCGGCATGGTCGGCCCCGGCTGCTACATCGACACCGACCGCTACTTCGTGGTCTGCCCGAACGTGCTGGGCGGCTGCCAGGGCACGACCGGCCCGGCGACCGCGGCCCCCGACGGCGCGCCGTGGGGCAGCCGGTTCCCGTACGTCACCGTCCGGGACCAGGTCCGCGCGGAGCTCCGGCTCAGCGACGCCCTCGGCGTCGACACGTGGGCGCTCGTCGTCGGCGCGTCGATGGGCGGGCACCGGGTGCTGGAGTGGGCCGCGAGCGCGCCCGAACGGGTCCGCGGCATCGCGGTCATCGCCTCCACCGCGCAGACCAGCGCCGACCAGATCGCGTGGGCGCACGCCCAGCTCGCCGCCGTCCGCGCCGACCCGCGCTACCGCGGGGGCGACTACTACGACGCCGAGCCCGGGGACGGCCCCCACGTGGGCCTCGGCATCGCCCGCCAGATCGCGCACACGACGTACCGCTCAGCCGCCGAGCTCGACGGCCGGTTCGGCCGCATCCCCCAGGGCGGGGAGGTGCCGATGGGCGGCGGCGGCCGCTTCGCCGTGCAGTCCTACCTCGACCACCACGCGACCAAGCTGGCGCGCCGGTTCGACGCGAACACGTACGTGGCGCTCACCGAGTCGATGCTCTCCCACGACCTCGGGCGGGACCGCGGCGGCGTCGAGGCGGCGCTGCGGACGATCACCGCGCAGGCGCTCGTGGTGGCCGTCGACTCCGACCGGCTGTTCCTGCCCGACCAGTCCGTGCGGGTCGTCGCCGGGATCCCCGGCGCCCGCCCGCTCGTCCTGATCAACTCGCCGTTCGGGCACGACGGCTTCCTCATCGAGATCGACCAGCTCGGGCCGGAGATCGCGCGGTTCCTCGCGCACCTGGCCCCCTGACGCGGCGGCCGGCATGGCGCGGGTCTCGGAGCGGTGGGCCGGCGTGCCGATGGCCTTCCAGGCGCTCCGGGCCGCGCAGCGGGCCGCCGCCCTGCGCGGCGAGCGCGCCCCCCGCTACCCCGACCCGCCGCCCGTCGGCCGGTGGGCGCCCGACGTCCTCGGCGCCGGCTTCGAGGCCCGCACCCTTCCCCTCGCCGACGACGACGAGGGCGAGGCCGTCGCCACCCTCGTCCGGTACACCGGGGCGCCGCGCCGGGCGCTGGGGACGGTCGCCGTCGCCGAGCACGCCGTGCCCCCCGGCACGGTGCCGGACGCCCGCGCCCCGGCGCCCCGGCGGCACGCGGCCGTCCTGTACGTCCACGGCTGGAACGACTACTTCTTCCAGGTCGGGCTCGCGCAGTTCTGGCACCGCCAGGGCGTCGCGTTCTACGCCCTCGACCTGCGCCGCTACGGGCGGAGCCTGCGCGCGCACCACACGCCCGGGTACGTCGAGGACCTCGCGACGTACGACGAAGAGCTCGACGCCGCGTTCGCCGTCGTCCGCGACGAGGTCGGCGCCGACGCGGGGCTCGTGCTCATGGGGCACTCCACCGGCGGCCTGGTCGCGTCGCTGTGGGCGAACCGGCACCCCGGCGCGCTGCGCGCGCTCGTGCTCAACGCGCCGTGGCTGGAGCTGCAGGGCTCGGAGCTGATGCGCGCCGTGACCACGCCGGTGGTCGAGCAGCTGGCGCGGCTCCAGCCCAAGGCTCCGCTGCCCACCGTGGACCCCGGGTACTACGCGCGGACGATCGACGTCGCCACCGGCGGGGAGTGGACCACCGACCGGCGGTGGCGCCTCTCGCCGTCGATGGCCGTCCGGCCGGGCTGGCTGCGGGCCATCCTCGAGGGGCACGCCCAGGTGGCCGAGGGCCTCACCATCGACGCGCCCGTGCTCGTGCTCGTGTCCGCCCGGACGCTCATCAGCGCGATGTGGTCGGAGGAGATGCGGGCCAGCGACATCGTCCTCGAGGTCGAGCTCATCGCCCGGCGGGCGGTGCAGCTCGGGCCCGTGGTGACGGTGGTGCGGGTCGACGGCGCGCTGCACGACGTCGTGCTGTCCCGTCCGGAGGTGCGGGAGGTCGCTTACGCGGCGATCGAGCGCTGGCTGACGGCGTACCTGCCCGCCTGACCCGTTTCCGCCGAACGCACCTTTGGGCGGCCGAGACACGCATTTCGGCCGCCCAAAGGTGCGTTCGGCGGTCAGGGGCGGCGGGCGGCGTCGGCGAGGAGGGTCGCGAGGTGGACGCCGTCGGTCCGGGCGAGCTGCTGCGCCTGGGTGCGGCAGGAGTACCCGTCGGCCAGGAAGACCGTCCCGGGCTCGGCCTCGCGCAGCGCAGGCAGCAGGGCGTTCTCCGCCACGGCGACCGACACCTCGTAGTGCCCCTTCTCCATGCCGAAGTTCCCGGCCAGCCCGCAGCACCCGGCGAGCGTCGTCACCTCGGCGCCCGCGCGCTCCAGCAGCGCGAGGTCCGTCGCGTAGCCCATCACCGAGTGCTGGTGGCAGTGCGGCTGCGCCACCACCCGCACCCCGGCCAGCGACGGCGGCGACCACCGCTCCCCCGGCCCCACCGGCGCCGGCGCGCTGAGGAGCTCGGCGAGCGTGAGGGTCGCCGCGGCCACCACCGGGGCCCGGCCGTCGTCGGGCAGGAGGTCGAGCAGGTCGGAGCGCAGCACCGCGGTGCACGAGGGCTCCACGCCCACGATCGGGATGCCGTTGACCGCGAACGGCGCCAGGACCTCGAGCAGGCCCCGCAGCTGGGTGCGAGCGCCGTCGAGCTGGCCCGTGGAGATCCACGTCAGCCCGCAGCACACCTGCTCCGGCGGGACCAGCACCTCGTACCCGGCCGCCTCGAGGACCTCGACGGCGGCCCGCGCCCCGGCGGGGTCGAGGCCGTCGCTGAACGAGTCCGCCCACAGCACCACCCGCGGCCGGGCGCCCTCCCCGACGGCGCCCGCGCCTCGCTGCGCCCACCACGCGTGGAACGTCTGCGGGGCGAAGGAGACCATCTCGCGCCGGGTGTCGAGGCCCGCGGCCGCGAGCACCGTCCGGGCCAGCGGCCGGACCCGCAGGGCGAGGTTCGCCGCCCGCGCCACCAGCGGCACCCGCGTGACCAGGCGCGTCCACCGCGGCAGCCAGCCGAGCGCGTAGTGGTTCACCGGCCGCAGCCGGCCCCGGTACCGGCGGAACAGGACCTCGGACTTGTACTGCGCCATGTCGACGCCGGCCGGGCAGTCCGCCGAGCAGGCCTTGCAGGACAGGCACAGGTCGAGGGACTCCTGCAGCTCCGGCGCCGCCCAGCCGCCGACCAGCGTGCCGTTCGCCAGCTCCTGGAGGACGCGCGCCCGGCCGCGGGTGACGTCCTTCTCGTCGCGGGTCGCCTGGTAGGACGGGCACATGAAGCCGCCGAGCGCCGAGGTGTCCGCGCGGCACTTGCCGACGCCGACGCAGCGGTGGACCGCCGTCGTGAGGTCGCCGTCGTCGTGGCCGAAGGCGAAGCCGCCGCGCGCCGGCACCCGGCGGGCCGCGGGGCGGCGCAGGTCGGCGTCGATCGGGCGGGGACGGACGACGACGCCCGGGTTGAGCAGGTCCTTCGGGTCCAGCAGGTCCTTGAACGCCTCGAACAGCGCGATCGCCGCCGGCGAGTACATGAGCGGGAGCAGCTCGCCGCGGGCGCGGCCGTCGCCGTGCTCGCCGGACAGGGAGCCGCCGTGAGCCGCGACCAGCCGGGCCGCGTCCGTCATGAACCGGCGGAACACGGGCACGCCGCCCGGCCGCTCGAGCGGCAGGTCGATGCGGACGTGGACGCAGCCGTCGCCGAAGTGCCCGTACGGCAGCCCGTCGAGGCCGTACTCGTCGAGGAGGGCGTCGAACTCGCGCAGGTACGCGCCGAGCCGCTCCGGCGGGACGGCGGCGTCCTCCCACCCCGGCCACGCCTGCGCGCCGGCAGGCGTGCGCCCCGCCAGCCCCGCGCCGTCGGCGCGGATCTGCCACATCGCCGTCGCCTCCGGGCCGGCCGGCAGGATCCGGGCCGCCGACGTCCCCGACGCCGCGACCACCTCCCGCGCCCGCGCGAGGGCCTCCTGCGCGTCGGCGCCGCCGACCTCCACGAGGAGCCAGCCCGCGCCGTCGGGCAGCGCCGGCACCCGGGCCTCCCCCCGGTGGTGGCGGACGACGTCGACGAGCCGCGCGTCGATGCCCTCGACGGCGAGCGGACGGCACGCCAGCAGGGCGGGGACGGCGTCGGCGGCCGAGGGCATGTCCCGGTAGCCGAGCGCGACGAGCACCGGCGCGGCGGCGATCGGCACGAGGTCGACCGTGGCGCCGAGGACGGTGACCACCGTCCCCTCGGTGCCGACCAGGGCCTTGGCGAGGTCGTGCCCCCGCTCGGGCAGGAGGTGCTCCAAGGAGTAGCCCGAGACCTGCCGCCCGAACCGCCCGAGCTCCGTGCGCAGCAGCGCGAGGTTCGGGGTGAGGAGCGCGTCGAGACCGGGCACGGCGTCGAGGGCGTCGGGGCCCGAGCCGGCCGTGAAGCGGCGGCCGAGGCCGTCGACGACGTCGAGGCTCCGGACGTTGTCGGCCGTCCGGCCGTAGGCGACGGCGTGCGGGCCGCACGCGTTGTTGCCGATCATCCCGCCGAGCGTGGCGCGGTTGAGGGTCGAGGGGTCCGGGCCGAAGCGCAGCCCGTGCGGGCGCGCCGCCGCCTGGAGGCTGCTCATGACGACGCCCGGCTCGACGACGGCGGTCCGCGCCTCAGGGTCGATCTCGCCGATGCGGTGCAGGTGCCGGGAGAGGTCGAGCACCACGCCCGGCCCCACGGCGTTCCCCGCGACCGACGTGCCGGCGCCTCGCGCCGTGACGGGCACGCCCGCGTCCCGGGCGACGGCGAGCGCCGCCAGGACGTCGTCGGCGTCCCGCGGGCAGACGACCACCTCGGGCAGGACGCGGTAGTTCGACGCGTCGGTCGAGTACTCGGCGCGGCGACGGGGCGAGTCGTCCACCTCGCCGTCGACGGCCTCGCGCAGCGCGTGGACGAGGTCGGCGCGGGCGGGGTCGGGCCGGGACAGGTCGGGCCGGGCGGGGCCGGGGCCCGCGGGCTCGCGCCGCGCGGGCG
>JBDIAU010000019.1:0-14065 GCA_039812565.1 Beutenbergiaceae bacterium | reverse complement strand
GTCGGGAAGCGTCGGCGGATCGCCAGCACCACGACCATCGGCACCAGCGCGGCGACGGCGCCGTTGATCCCGATGATCGCCGTCAGGCCGGCGCACGTGAGCATCGTGAGGAGCACGAGCCGCCGGGAGCTGCTGCCGGACCGGGCCGCGAGCGCCTGGCCCATCCACGTCGTCACCCCCGTCGCGTCCAGCCCTTCGCTGACCACGAACAGCGCCGCGATGAGCACCACCGCCGGGTCCGCGAACCCCGCCAGCACCTGCGACAGGTCGAGCACGCCGGTGAAGTACAGGAGCAGCGCCGAGCCGATCGCGACGAGCTCCACGGGGAGCCGGTTCCACACGAACAGGGCGACGACGACCCCGAGCACGGCGAGGCTGATCGCGGCGTCGCTCACGGCTGCCTCCCCGGGGTCATGGCGTCAGTCTGGCGCCCCGGCGTCCCGCGAGGTGGTGATCGGCACAACCGGGACACCGCGGACCCGCTCGTGCGCACTAAGGTTGGGCGCCGTGAGCGCCGAGAGCACGGACGTCCCGCAGCCCGCGACCCCCCTCGCCGCCGCGTCCGGCGCTCCCGCCCTCGACGAGAGCGCCCTCGACGGCGTCGAGCGGGCGCTCCCCGACCACCAGGTCGCCGTCGTCATCCCCGCCAAGGACGAGGAGGCCCGGATCGCCGCCACCATCCGGGCGGCGCGGGCGATCCCGCACGTCGACCTCGTCGTCGTCGTCGACGACGGGAGCGCCGACGACACGCAGCACGTCGCCCGGGCGGCGGGCGCCGTCGTCGTCCGGCACTCCGTCAACCGCGGCAAGGCGTCCGCGATGGAGACGGGCGCGGCGGTGGCGGCGATGCGCGACGCGGAGGACTCCGCGCCCCGCCTGCTGCTCTTCCTCGACGCCGACCTCGGCGACAGCGCCGTGAACACCGCGCCGCTCGTGCCGCCCGTCCTCGCCGGCTCCGCGGACTGCGCCATCGCCGTGCTGCCACGCCAGGCGGGCGCCGCGGGGCACGGCCTGGTCACGGGCCTCGCCCGCCGGGCGATCCACCGGGAGACCGGCTGGTCCCCGTCCCAGCCCCTGTCCGGGCAGCGGTGCCTCACCCGGGCCGCGTTCGAGGCGGCGACGCCGCTCGCGAAGGGCTGGGGCGTCGAGACGGGCATGACCCTCGACCTGCTGACGCAGGGCTTCACCCTGGTCGAGGTGCCGTGCGACCTGCGGCACCGGGCGAGCGGCACCGACTGGCGCGGTCAGGTGCACCGGGCCAAGCAGTACCGCGACGTCGCGATCGCGGTGTGGGCGCGGCGTCTGCGGCGCCTCACGCGCCGTCGGCCGTCCCCGGGGAGCGGTCCGGAGCGGTCCTGACCCCGTCGCCGCCCGCCGGGCTCCCGGCGGCGTGGCCCGCCCGCATCGCGAGCATCCAGTTGGCGCTCGTCGCGACGAGCAGCGGCACGGCGAGGGCGACGCCGATCGCCGGGATCACGATGCCGGAGTCGTTGAGCGCGAAGCCGAGGGCGAGGACGACGCCGAGCGTGACGAGCCCGGGGCCGAGCATCGGCGAGGACTCGCCCAGCAGCCGCAGCGGGGCGCCGCCGGACAGCCAGGCGTAGGGACCGCCGTCGGGGGCGTTGGCCACCGAGCGGATCGGCCGCAGGAGCACGAGGACCACGAGCGCGATCCCGCCGAGCGCGAGCAGCGTCAGCCAGGTGCCGCCGAGGTTGGAGAGGTTCTGGTCGAGCTTGCGGCTCACCACGTCCCACAGCCCGCCGTCGAGCACCGTGTCGACGAACCGGCCGAGGTGGGTGCGTTGCGACTCGGGGCGTAGCCAGTCGAGGACGGAGAAGATCATGACGACGACGGCGCCGGCAGCCAGCACGCCGAGCACCCGCAGCCAGGTGATCCGGATGCCGAGCGCCATGAGGGTCAGCAGGAGGAAGCCGGGCACGAGCACGGGCGGGCCGCCGAAGTCGGACCCCAGCCCGGGGGTGCCGTCGATGATCGTGACCGCCGCCCCGATCACGGCGATCACGGTCGCCGCCCAGCCGCGGCGCCCGGCTCGCACGAACGGGTCGCTCGCCACGACGGCGACCAGCACGCTCGCCGTCGCGAGCAGCGCGAACGCCTGGTTGTTGAGCCCGTAGAAACGGCCCGCCACGGTCGGCGGCGCACCCATCAGCGCCGAGACCTGCAGGGTGCCGCCGGTGACGGCGTCGTAGCAGAGGACGGCCAGCGTGAGGCCGGCGACGACGGCGATCGGCGCCTGCGGGGCGCGGCCCCACCCGGGGGCGAGGGCCAGCACCGTGATGACGGCGATGATCGCGACGACGAGCCCGAGGAGCGTCCAGCCCGGCGCCCCCGTGCGCCACCACGGCAGGGTGTTCGCCAGGTACGTGGCCACCGGGATCGACGCGATGCTCACCCCGGCGACGACGAGCGAGGACAGCACGAACCGCGGGTCCACGGGCGCGCGCGTGCGCAGCACGGCCACCACCCGGCTGTTCAGCCCGATCGCGACGAGCAGGTAGAAGAGCAGGTTGATGAAGACCAGCGCGAGGAAGAACGGCGGGATGAGGGGCTGGATGGCGATGGCGTGGAGGCCGATGTCGACGACCGCCTCGTAGCCGGCCGTCCCCGCCGCCACGGCCTCGATGGGGGAACCCACCAGCGTGCCCGGCGGCACCTGCTCGCGCAGCCCGAGCGCCGTGACGAGCGACGGCGTGATGTCGGTGGTCTGGATGATGCCGTCCTGCCGGGTGGAGCGGGAGCCGAGCAGCGACGCCTCGAACGGCGGGCTGCCGGGTGCGAACGCGGGCCCGCTCGCGCCGGCGAGCTGCAGCCGGGGGGCCGCGCCGGAGTCGGCGAGGGACGCCACGAGCACGGTCACGGGCCGGCCGGCGGCCTCGCCGCCGGCGATCGCCGCCGCCACCCGCTGCTCGACCACCTGGACCTGGTCGGCGCGGCTCGGCTCCTCCGTGGGCACGTCGCCCGGGGTGCCGAGGGGACGCTCGGTGGTCGCCTTGCCCGGGTCCCGGACGGTGCCGACGTCGACGACCACGAGGTCCGCCTCGAGCAGGGCGTCGGCGACGGCGGGCTCGAGGTCGCCCGGCGCGGCGGGGAGCGGCTGGTGCGTCCCGACCGGCACGCCGGCGGCGCCCGCGAGCGCGATCGCCGCGCCGGGGCCGAAGCCGGCGGCCGGGACCCCGCCGTCGACGAGCGCGTCCCCGAGGGTGCCGAGCGCGGCGTCGTACGTGGTCTCCTCCGCGGCCTGCAGGTAGTCCGCCCAGCCGGGCACCGCGCCGTCGGCGGGGTCGACGAGCGTGCGGCAGCGGCCGTCCTCGCTGGGCAGGTCCGCCGCGCGGCGGCCGGAGGAGATGGCGAGCCAGCCGTCCGCCGGGCAGGCGAGGCGGCGCACGCTGCGCACCGCGTTGACCCCGACGGAGTCCTCCTCCGCGATGCGCCACAGAGCCGGCGTGGCCTCCGGCGAGACGTCGTCCCAGCGCAGGCCGCCGGTGCCCAGGAGCAGGACGGCGCGCTGGTCGTCGGAGGCGGCGTGCGCCGTCGTCGGCATCAGGCCGAGCACCGCGAAGGCCGTCGCGACGACCGCGACGACCGCGAGCACCAGGCGCCGGGGCGCCCGGCGGGGCGCGGGGACGGCCCCGCTGGCGGCTCGGGTGGCGGCGTGCGGCACCCTGGCGAGTCTACGCAGCGCAGTAGGCTCGGGCGGCGACCCCGACGCCGCCGCCTGCGCCGTCGTGGGAGCGCCGCCCGTCCGTCCGTCGGCCGAGGCGGGGGGCGGGACCCACCGCCGCAGCACCCGCCGGTGCAGGACCCGCCGGCGCAGCACCCAGGGAGAGCGCACGATGCCGGACCCGCGCGAGGAGCCCGCCGCGCTGCCGCGGTACGCCTACCTCGGACCCGCCGGCACGTTCACCGAGGCGGCGCTGCTCCAGGTGGTCTCGCCGGACGAGGCCGCGCTCCTGCCGCAGCCGGACGTCGTCTCGGCCATCGAGGCGGTCCGCACCGGTGAGGCGGACTTCGCCGTCGTCGCCATCGAGAGCACCGCCGAGGGCGGGGTCACGGCCACGCTCGACGCGCTCGCCGTCGGCGAGCCGCTGGTCCTGCTGCAGGAGATGCTCGTGCCGGTGAGCTTCACGCTCGCCGGGCCGCCCGGCCGGCGCCTCGAGGACGTCCGGCGGATCTCGGCGCACCCGCACGCGTGGGTGCAGTGCCGGCGCTGGCTGTCGCGGCACCTGCCGGGCGTGGTCCAGGTGCCGGCGGCCTCCAACACCGCCCCCGCGGCGCTCATCGCCGACCGCGAGGCGCGGCTCGCCGCCGGCGAAGGGGGCGTCGCGGCGCTCGGGTTCGACGCCGCGCTCGTGCCGCCTGCCGCCGTCGAGCGCTACGGGCTCGAGACGCTCGCCGAGGGCGTCGAGGACAACCCGAACGCGGTCACGCGGTTCGTGCTGGTCGGTCGACCCGGTCAGCTGCCGGAGCCCACCGGCGCCGACAAGACGACCCTCGTGGTCCACCTCCCGCACAACAATGCCGGCGCCCTGCTCGACATGCTCGAGCAGTTCGCGACGCGCGGCGTCAACCTCTCCCGGATCGAGTCCCGGCCGATCGGGGACTCGCTCGGGCGGTACTCGTTCTCGATCGACGCGGAGGGGCACGTCGCCGAGGAGCGGGTCGCCGCCGCGCTCATGGGCCTGTACCGGGTGTGCCCGGTGGTGCGTTTCCTCGGCTCGTACCCGCGCGTCGACGGCATCCGCGCGGTCCTGCGCCCCGGCACCTCGGACGCCGACTTCATCGCCGCGCGCACCTGGGTCGAGGAGCTGCGGGACGGCCGCAGCCCCACCCACGCGGACGACTGACCCGCCGCGCCCTCCTCGCCGAGCGTCACCTTCCCGCCGCGCCCCTCTCGCCGAGCGTCACGTTGGGCACGACTGAGTCGGGCGTGTCGCGGCGTGTCGGCGACCGAAGGTGACAGTGGGCGGGGGTGGCCCGGCGGGAAGGTGACAGTGGGCGGGGGTGGGCCGGCGGGAAGGTGACGCTCGGCGAGGAGGGCGCGGCGGGAAGGTGACAGTGGGCGGGGGTGGGCCGGCGGTCAGCGCGTCCGCAGGAGCAGCGACTCCGGCCGCACGGTGACGTTCACCCGCGTCGCGTCGCCGACCAGGTCCCCGTCCACCTGCACGGGCTCGGGGACGTCCATGCGGACCTCCACCTCGTGGCCGCGCCAGAACTCGATCGTCCCCGGGCTCGCGGGCAGGCCGCGGCGCACCCCGAGTCCTTGGAGGATCACCTTCCCGAACAGCGACGCCCAGCCGAACACCCCGCCCTTGGTGTCGATGCCGGCGACGTCGAGCCACCCGTCGTCGATCTCGGCGTCGGGCAGCAGCACGATCCCGCCGGGCAGCCGCCCGCAGTTCGCGAAGAGCAGGCTGCGCAGCCGCCGCTGCTGCGGCAGGGCGCCGTCGATGCGCATCCGGATCCGGAGCCGGCGCCCGTGCATGTGCTTGACCCCGGCGATGAAGTAGGCGAACCAGCCGACCTTCCGCTTCAGCTCGTGGTCCGCGCCCGCGACCATCGCCGCGTCGAACCCCAGGCCCGCCATCACGAGGAAGACGTGCGAGCCGTTCTCCAGCGAGGGCCCCTCGGCGGACAGGTATCCGACGTCGACGGCGTGCGTGCGGCCCTCGAGGGCGACGCGGACGAGCGAGCGGACGTCCCCGAGCGGCAGGTCCAGGTTGCGGGCCAGCAGGTTCCCGGTGCCCATCGGGATCAGTCCCATCGGCACGGTGCCGCCGGCGAGAGCCCCGGCGACGGCGCGCACCGTGCCGTCCCCGCCCGCGGCGACGACGACGGACGCCCCGGCCTCGATCGCCCGCCGGGCCTGGCCGCTGCCCGGGTCCTCGGCCGTCGTCTCGTACCACAGCGGCTCCGGGAGCCCGCGCGCACGGGCCTCGGCCCGCGCGAGCTCCCGCAGGCCCGGCGCGTCCGTCACCTTGATCGGGTTGATGATGAACGCCGGCGCGCCCGCGCGCTCCCCCGACTCCGACGGCGCGGCGTGCGTGAGCGGCTTCGCGGCGCTGCCCCGGGTGCGGGCGAGTCGGTTGAGGACCAGGACGCCGACGACGGCGGCGCACAGGGCGAGGAGGAGCGCCGCGAGGCTGACCCACTCCTCCCACGTCACCGCCGCACTCTCTCACGTCCCGCGCCCGCCCGGTCGCCCGGCAGGGGGATCGGTGGGAGGCGCCGCGGGGAGCGCGCGGGGGGCTGCGGGAGGTGCGGGGCGCCGTCGTCGGCGCGAACGTGTCGCAGGGCGCCGATACCCTCGGCTCGTGATCGACCTCAAGGCCCTCCGAGACGACCCCCAGCTCGCCCGCGACAGCCAGCTCGCCCGGGGCGGCGACCCCGCGCTCGTCGACGTCCTTCTGAACCTCGACGAGCTGCGGAGAGCGAACCTCACCGAGTTCGAGCAACTCCGCGCGGTGCAGAAGGCGGCGTCCCGGCTCGTGGGCAAGGCTGCTCCCGCTGACCGTGCGGCCGCGCTCGAGTACGCGCGCTCGCTAGCCGATCAGGTTCGAGCGGCGCAGGAGCTGGCCGACGGCGCCCAGCGGGATCTGGACGCCGTGCTCGCGGACTTCCCGAACGTCGTCGAGCCCGGCACGCCTCCCGGTGGTGAGAACGACTACGTCGTCCTGCGCGAGGTGGGCACCCCGCGCGACTTCGCCGCCGAGGGGTTCGACGTCCTCGACCACGTCGCGCTCGGCGAGCGGCTCGGCGCGATCGACACCGCCCGCGGCGCCAAGGTCTCCGGCGCCCGCTTCTACTACCTCACCGGCGTCGGTGCCCGGCTCGAGCTCGCGCTCCTCATGGCCGCCGTGGACCAGGCCGTCGCCGCCGGCTTCACCCCGATGATCACCCCGACCCTCGTCAAGCCGTCGGTCATGGCGGGCACCGGCTTCCTCGGCGCCCACGCCGACGAGGTCTACCGGCTCGAGGCGGACGACCTCTACCTCACGGGGACCTCCGAGGTGGCGCTCGCCGGCTACCACGCCGACGAGATCCTCGACCTCTCGGCGGGGCCGCTCCGCTACGCGGGCTGGTCGGCGTGCTACCGGCGCGAGGCCGGCTCGTACGGCAAGGACACCGCGGGCATCATCCGCGTCCACCAGTTCCACAAGGTGGAGATGTTCAGCTACGCCCCGGTCGAGGACGCGGCCGAGGAGCACCTGCGCCTCCTGGCGTGGGAGGAGGAGATGCTCGCCAAGGTCGAGCTTCCGTACCGCGTCATCGACGTCGCCGCCGGGGACCTGGGCTCCAGCGCCGCCCGCAAGTACGACTGCGAGGCGTGGCTGCCGAGCCAGGGCCGCTACCGGGAGGTCACGTCGACGTCGAACTGCACGACGTTCCAGGCCCGCCGCCTCGGCACCCGGGAGCGGACCGCCACCGGCACCCGTCCGGTCGCCACCCTCAACGGCACCCTGGCGACGACGCGGTGGATCGTCGCGATCCTCGAGAACCACCAGCAGGCCGACGGGTCCGTGCGGGTGCCCGAGGCGCTGCGGCCGTACCTCGGCGGCCTCGACGTCCTCACCGGCCGCTGACGCGTGGCGGACGCACAGCCCACCCCGGCCCGGCGGGCGGCGCCGCCGGTGCCGCCGCCGTTCGAGCCGGCGCTCACCGCGCACCTCGAGCCCGGCCCGGGCCTGCTCGTCGCCCTCGACATCGACGGCACCCTCCTCGGTCACGACGGCTCCCTGAGCCGCGAGGTGGCCGACGCCGTCCGGGACCTCGTCCGCACCGGCACGCACGTGGTCCTCGCCACGGGACGGTCGGTGACCGGGTTGCTGCCCGTCGTCGACCTCCTGGGGCTGACGCACGGCTGGGCCGTCGCCGCGAACGGTGCCGTCTGCCTGCGGCTCGACGCCGCGCTGGAGCGCGGCTACGAGGTGGCCGACGTCGTCACGTTCGACCCGGAGCCCGCGCTGCGGGCGCTGCGCTCCCACCTGCCCGACGGCCTGTTCGCCGTCGAGAAGCTCGGCGAGGGGTTCTGGGTGAGCCACCCGTTCCCCGACGGCGAGCTCATCGAACCCGTGCGGGTGGTCGACTTCGAGGAGCTCTGCTCCGCCCCCGCCAGCCGTGTCACGCTCCGCGCGCCCGACCTGCGGCGCGACGAGCTGCACGAGGTCGTCGCGCGCAGCGGGCTGCGCGACGTCACCTATGCGATCGGCTGGTCCGCCTGGCTCGACCTCACCCCGCCCGGGGTGACCAAGGCCAGCGCCCTCGAGGTGGTCCGCGAGCGGCTCGAGGTCCCCGCGGGGTCCACGCTCGCCGTGGGGGACGGCGGCAACGACCTGGAGATGCTCACCTGGGCGGCGGTCGGCGTCGCCATGGGGGACGACGACGAGCGGGTTCTGGCGGTGGCGGACGCCTGGACCGCAGGTGTCGAGGACGACGGCGTCGTCGCCGTCCTGCGCAGCCTCCTGACCTGATGCCCGGAGTCGTCGCCTCGGCCGTGCGGCGATTGCGACACGCCGAACGGCGCGCGGATCGGGCCTAGACGTGGAGAATCGTCGGGTGGCCGCAGGGATCGAGGACGTCGCGCGGATGGCGGGGGTCTCCACCGCGACGGTCTCGCGCGCCCTGCGGGGCCTCCCCAACGTCTCCGAGTCCACCCGGGACCGGGTCCGTTCCGCGGCCGCGATCCTCGGCTACGTGCCGACCCCGTCGGCGTCGTCGCTCGCCTCCGGGCGGACCCGGACGATCGGCGTGCTCACGCCCTGGATCGGGCACTGGTTCTTCGCGAACGTCATCGAGGGCGCCGAGCGGGCGCTGCGCCGGCAGGGCTACGACGCCCTCCTCTACTCGTTCACCGTCGAGCGCCGCGGGCGGCAGGCCGTCGACGTCGAGGTGCTGTGCCGGCGAGTGGACGGCGTGATCGTGGTCGGGCTGCCGCTGGCCACCTACGAGCTGCAGTCGCTGTTCAACCTCCAGGTGCCCGTGGTGTTCGTCGGCAGCGGCGTCGACGGCCAGGTGACGCTGCGCGTGGACGACTACCGGATCGGACGCACCGCCGTCGACCACCTCGTGGCCCTCGGGCACCGCAAGATCGGGCACGTCACCGGCCTGCCGGACACCGTGTCCTCGTGGTCGCCGCCGATCGGCCGGCAGAAGGGCTGGCACGACGGCCTCGTCGAGGCCGGCATCACCGCACCCCCGGAGTGGGTGATCAACGGCTACTTCGACGTCGAGGGCGGGCGGGAGTCCACCCGCCGGCTCCTCGAGCAGGCCCCCGAGATCACCGCCGTGTTCGCGGCGTCCGACGAGATGGCCATGGGCGCCTACCTCGCCGCCCGCGACGCCGGCCTGCGGATCCCCGAGGACCTCTCGGTCATCGGCGTCGACGGTCACGAGCTCGACGAGGTCATCGGCCTCACCTCGTTCGTGCAGGACGCCGGGGAGCAGGGCTCCGCCGCCGCCGAGATCCTCCTGTCCATGGTCAACGGCGCGCCCGCGCCACCGCCCGACTCGACGATGTTTCCGGTCGAGCTCGTCGTCCGCCGGTCCACAGCCGCGCCCGCGCAACGGGACTGACGGGCCGTCGACGTGGACGTTCGCGGACGCCGCCGGCGGTGGTGCGGGCCAAGCAGCGTCTCGATCCGGGGCGCTTCCGCTACGTTGTAAGCGGTTGCGTTGATACAACTGTGCAGGGTTCGGCGCGGAGCCCCACGACCACTCCCTCGCCGAGACATTTCCGCCTGACGAGGAGCCGGTCCATGGCAGACCACCCCAACTTCCTGGACGTCGCCGACGTCCTGGGCGAGCTCTCGGCGGACCGCCGAGATGTCTTCGAGCTCCGCGTCGAGCGGTGGTGGCCGGACCTCCACGCCGGGCTCGCGGAGATCTACTCGCCCCAGGAGGTCGAGGACCTCGAGGCGCGGCTCCTGTACCTCGCCGCGACGTCCTTCCGGGACCGCGACCCTGAGCTGAGCAGGCTCGACGTCGCCCGGACGCTCGACCCGGGCTGGTTCCAGTCCGAGAAGATGATCGGCTACGCCTGCTACGCCGACCGGTTCGCCGGCAGCATCGACGGCGTCCGGGAGCAGATCTCCTACCT
Organism: Beutenbergiaceae bacterium; assembly: GCA_039812565.1. Lineage (GTDB taxonomy): Bacteria > Actinomycetota > Actinomycetes > Actinomycetales > JAHECE01 > JAHECE01. Next base: position 3,951 of record JBDIAU010000019.1, on the reverse strand, counting down.
CAAGGAGCTCGGCGTCACCTACCTGCACCTCATGCCGATCCTCAAGCCCCGCGAGGGCGACAGCGACGGTGGCTACGCCGTCGCCGACTACCGCGAGGTCCGCGGCGACCTCGGCTCGATGGACGACCTGCGCCGCCTGTCCCAGGCCCTGCGCGCCGAGGGCATCAGCCTCGTCGCCGACCTCGTGCTCAACCACGTCGCCAAGGAGCACGCGTGGGCCAAGGCCGCCCGCGCCGGCGACCAGAAGTACCGCGACTACTTCTTCATCTTCCCCGACCGCTACATGCCCGACGCCTACGAGCGCACCCTGCCCGAGGTGTTCCCCGACTTCGCGCCCGGCAACTTCACCTGGGACGACGAGCTCGACGGCTGGGTGTGGACGACGTTCAACTCGTTCCAGTGGGACGTGAACTGGGCGAACCCCGAGGTCTTCTACGAGTACTCGGACATCGTCCTGTTCCTCGCCTCCGCGGGGGTGGAGGTGCTCCGGCTCGACGCCATCGCCTTCACCTGGAAGGCGCTCGGCACGAACTGCCAGAACCAGCCGCAGGTCCACGCCCTCACCCAGGCGCTGCGTGCCCTCGTGCGGATCGCCGCACCTGCCGTGATCTTCAAGGCCGAGGCCATCGTCGCCCCGCAGGACCTCGTGCTCTACCTGGGGCAGGGCAAGCACCACGGCCGGGTCAGCGACCTCGCGTACCACAACAGCCTCATGGTCCACATCTGGTCGATGCTCGCGTCCAAGGACGCCCGGCTCGCCGCCCACTCCCTGCAGCAGCTCCCGCCCGTGCCGACGTCGACCGCCTGGATCACGTACGTCCGCTGCCACGACGACATCGGCTGGGCGATCGACGACCGCGACGCCGCCGCCGTCGGCCTGAACGGCTATCAGCACCGCGCCTTCCTGTCCGACTTCTACACCGGCCAGTTTCCCGGCTCCACCGCCCGCGGCCTCGTGTTCCAGTACAACCCCGCCACCGGGGACCGGCGCGTCAGCGGCTCCGCCGCGGCGCTCGTGGGCCTCGACGCCGCCGTCGAGGTGGGGGACCGGGTGGCGACCCAGCAGGCCATCGACCGGCTCCTCCTCGCCTACGCGATGATCCTCGGCTGGGGCGGGGTGCCGGTGATCTGGATGGGCGACGAGATCGGCCTGCCCAACGACCAGATGTGGGCGAGCGAGCCCGGCCACGCCGACGACAACCGGTGGGTCCACCGGCCCCGGATGCCGTGGGGCCGGGCCGAGGCGCGGCGGTACCCCGGCACCGTCTCCGCGCGGATGTTCTCCGGCCTGTCCCACCTGGTGAAGGTGCGCAAGACCTCGCCGTTCCTCCACGCGTCCGCGTCCTCCCAGGTGCTCGACCTCAGCGACCCCGGCGTCCTGCCGGTGCTGCGCCGCCACCCGCTCGGCTCGTTCCTCGCCCTGTACAACGTGACGCCCGACTGGCGGCCGTGGCCGTCCTGGCGGCTCGGCGGGCTCGGGCTGTGGGACTCGGTCGACCTCCTGAGCGGGCGGCACGTCAACGTCTCGGACGACGGCAACGTCTGGCTCGCGCCGTACGCGTCCGTGTGGCTCGTGCCGCGGGAGCACTGAGCTCGGGGTCTGGGTTGCGTTCGCGTCGGTTCAGTCCGCTTCGGGCGGGGTGAGCGCGCGCGGGCAGCCATCCGGCCGCTCGTTCCTCGCGGCCTCCCGCCAGGCCCGTCCACGCCCGCGCGTTCCTCGCGGCCTCCCGCCAGGCCCGTCCACGCCCGCGCGCACTCACCCCGCCCGGCGCTCGTTTGTCACGCCCCGTTCCTTGCGGCCTCCCGCCGGGCCAACCCGCACCCAGGGCCGTGAACCGACGTACACAGCCGGGACGGATGGGGCTCGTCGGGCAAGGTTCAGCGGCGCAGGTGTCTCTCGTGCACCGGATGTGTGCGTGGGTTCACGGGACCAGCAGGACCTTGCCGAACACGGCGCCCGACTCCAGGAGCTCGTGCGCTCGAGGGGCCTCGGCGAGCGGCAGGCGGGCGTGGACGACGGGACGTACGACGCCCGCGGCGACGAGCGGCCACACGTGCTCGCGCACGTCGGCGACGATCGCGGCCTTCTGCGCGGCCGGGCGCGCCCGCAGGGTGGTGCCGTGGACGCTCGCCCGGCGTGACAGCAGCAGACCGAGGTCGAGCTCGGTGCGACGGCCGCGCTGGAGGCCGATGACGACGAGCCGGCCGTCGGGCGCGAGCGCGGCGAGGTTCCGCTCGAGGTAGGCGGCGCCGACCACGTCGAGGATCACGTCGACGCCGCGGCCCCGAGTCGCCTCCCGAGCGGCGGCGACGAAGTCCTCGGTCCGGTGGTCGATCGCCACGTCGGCGCCGAGCTCCCGGCACCGGGCGACCCGGTCGGGACCGCCCGCCGTGGTGAGGACGCGGGCGCCGAGCGCCGCGCCGAGCTGGGTCGCGATCGAGCCGACCCCGCCGGACCCGCCGTGGACCAGAGCCGTCGCGCCCTCGTGGAGCCCGCCGACCGTGACCAGGTTGGACCAGGCCGTGCAGGCCGCCTCGGGCAGCGCGGCGGCGTCGACCAGGTCCAGCCCGTCCGGGACGGGGAGCAGCTGGGCGGCCGGAACGAGCGCGGCCTCGGCGTAGCCGCCGCCGTCGACGAGGGCGGCCACCCGGTCGCCGACCCGCCACCCGGCGACCTCCGGACCGACGGCCGTGACCGTTCCCGAGACCTCGAGCCCCGGGGTGTCCGGGGCGCCGGGCGGCGGCGGGTAGTGGCCGAGGCGTTGGAGGACGTCGGCGCGGTTGACGCCCGCGGCGGCGACCGCGACCAGCACCTCGCCGGCTCCGGGCACGGGGTCGGGCAGCTCGGCCGGGGTGAGGACGTCGGGTCCGCCGGGGCGGGAGATCGTGATCGCGCGCACCTCTCGAGCCTAGGCACGCCGCGCCTTGGACTGTCGCGCGACGTGGTCCTCCGTCGGCTCCCGGCCGACCGGGGCGCCCGACTGTCCCTGGCCGGGCTGGGCGTGCGCAACAATGCCCAACGGGGGGAGGGCTGGCTGAGCGGCCGAAGGCGACGGTCTTGAAAACCGTTGGGGAGTCCTGCTCCCCCGGGGGTTCGAATCCCCCGCCCTCCGCGCAGACCCGCCGGGGGCCGATCGCGTCGACCTGACGACGGTCGAGCCGGGTTTCGTCTCGACAGGTGCACCCGGCTCTTCTCACCCGAGAAGAGCCGGGTGTAGCCTCCCGGCTCTCACCGACGTTGACCGGCACAAGGACGTGACGGCCCGTGGAGGATGTCGGGAGATCATCGGCGGGGGCGCCCGACTCGTCCTGTCAGGTGGTCCCCATGCACCGTTCTCGCCGCCGCATCGCCTCGCTCGCTGCCCTCACCGCCCTGGTGACGCTGGTCATCGTCGCCGGCCCCGTCGCCGCGGGGACGGGCAGCCTCGAGCTGCTCGGCACGTCGACGGACGACCACTGGGCGGGCTGGACGTCGTTCAGCGCCGACGGCACGTGGGTGGCCTACCAGTCCGACGTCGACGGCCAGGTCTACGTGGACGACCTCGCGACGGACCAGACCGTCCTCGTCTCGACCGCGGACGGCACCACTGCGTCCAACCAGCCCCCGTTCTCCGGGAGCTACCCGGAGATCTCCCGGGACGGTCGGTTCGTGACGTTCACGAGCCTCGCCACCAACCTCAGCCCGGCGGACACGGACATCGTCGAGGACGTCTACCTCAAGGACCTCCAGACGGGCACGCTGACCCTCGTCTCGACGTCCTCGACGGGTCAGAAGGGCAACCTGCCGAGCAACGGTCCCGCGCCGGTCTCGGACGACGGCTCCGTGGTCGCGTTCGTGTCCCGAGCGGGCAACTTCCCGCCGGTGACGGCTCTGCCGCCCGGCTGCCCGGAGCCGGAGAACACCTTCTGCCTCGAGCAAGAGGTCTACGTGAAGGACCTCACGACGGGTGA
>JBDIAU010000018.1:0-14171 GCA_039812565.1 Beutenbergiaceae bacterium | reverse complement strand
CGATCGTCACCTCGGGGCGGGCCCTGGACGTCCTGGTCGGCCCGGCCGGGTCGGGCAAGACCACGACCCTGGCCGCGGTGGTGGCGTACTGGGACGCCACGATGGGCCCGGTCGTGGCGCTGGCGCCGTCGGCGTCGGCCGCGCACACCCTCGCCACCGCCCTCGGCGTCCCCGCGGAGACGACCGCGAAGTGGCTCCACGAGTCCGTCGGCGACGGCGCCGCCACCCGCGCCGCCCAGGACGCCGCCCTGGCCCGCGCCCTGACGACCACGTCGGACCGTGACCGGGCCGGGCGGATCGATGCCGCCCGGCACGCCCTGCGCCAGACCCAGGACACCTGGACCTTCACCCCCGGCCAGCTCGTCATCATCGACGAGGCGTCCCTGGCCGACACCCGCACGTTGGCCGACCTGACCGTTCAGGCGAGGGCGGCGGGGGCGAAGGTGCTGCTCGTCGGGGACCACGCCCAACGCGGCGCGGTCGGGGCCGGTGGGGCGTTCGGGATGCTCGCCCGCCGCGGCCCCACCGCCGAGCTGACCTCGCTGTGGCGGTTCACCCACCCCTGGGAGGCCCGCGCGTCCCTGGAGCTGCGCCGCGGCCACCCCGACGTCATCGACACCTACGCCGCGCACGGCGCCCTGCACGCCGGCGACCACGACACCATGATCAACGCCGCCCTCACCGCCGCAGCCGCCGCCGAGAACGCCGGCCGGGTCGCGGTCCTGCAAGCCGCCGACACCCGCACCGTCAACGAGCTCAACGCCCGCACCCGCGCCGAACGGATCCTCACCGGTCGGGTCGCCCGCCACGGCGGCACCACCCTGCACGACGGCCTGACCGCGTCGGCCGGGGACCGGGTCGTCACCCGCCGCAACAACCGCCACCTGCCCACCCCCGACGGCGGGCACGTCCGCAACGGCGCCCTGTGGGACGTCATCGCCGTCGAAACCGACGGCACCCTCCTGGCCACCCCCGCCGGACAACGATCCGACGACGCCAGCGGCGCGACGGCCGGTCTCGTGCGCCTGCCCGCCGCGTACGTCGCCGAGCACGTCGAGCTCGGCTACGCCACCACCACCGCCCGCTCCCAAGGCATCACCGTGGACGAGTCCCACACCATCGCCACCCCCGGCATGGGCCGCGAAGACCTCTACGTCGCCATGACCCGCGGCCGCGACACCAACCACACCTACATCGCCCTCGAGACCCACGACGACGACTGCCCCCCTGCTCCCGGGACCGCGCCCGCCGCGGCGGCGACCGGCCGGGACGTCCTGGAGCAGATCCTCGCCACCAGCCACGCCGAACGCTCCGCCACCGAGACCTGGCACGACTATCACCCCGACCAGTCCCCACCCCTGCCACCCCTGCACCGTGCCGGCGGCCGCCTCGCGGACGGCCTGCGCCCGGTCCGGGCGGCCGGCCTGCCGCCGCTCCAGGCACCGATCGAGCCGCCCGGCCTGGGCCGATGAGCGGCCCGGCCGCCCGGTGGCCCGGGGGCGTGCGGGCCGTGCCGACTCTCCATCGACGAAGGGAAGAACAGCAACCGTGAGAACCACGAGAGGGCGATGACGATGACCCCGCGCACCACCGTCTACGGAACAGGCGGCGCCGAGGAGCGCGCCGACGCGGCCCGCCCCGGCGGCGACGGCGAGAACTACCTCACCCCCGCCCAGTTCGCCACCGCGATGAGCGTCTCCACCCGCACCGTCCGCAACTGGATCAACGCCGGCGTCATCCACGCCACCCGCGTCGGACCCCGCCTCATCCGCATCCCCGCCACCGAGATCCACCGCGTCGCCACACCGATCGCCGCGCGGTGCCTGCTCTGGCTGTGGGCCCCACCGTCATCCCGACGGACTACCTCAGGTCCTCCAAGGTGATAGCGGTCGGGAACGAATCCTCTGAATCCTGCACCTGATGGAAACCAGTGCGGTCCGGAACGAAGATGCCCGCGTCGCCTCCTGAGATCCAGTAAGCGCCACTGTCGCTCGGGGCTCCAAGGAACAGGAGGTACTGCTTGCCCACCGCGAGAATCGGAGCCGGCGTCGCGCTCAGGTCGACACTGCCGAGTTGTACCACCGATGCCACATCGCCGACCGAGAGCTTCTCGACGCCCTCCTGAGAGGGGTTGGATCGAAGGCTCGCAGGGGACAAGACATCATCAACTCGGATCGTGGACTGCGTCACCGTCGCGGCTTCCTTACCTACGATCTCCTGCTCATCCACCGTAACCAACACCACATTCGTGCTGGCGGCCGCGAGGGCCGAGATGCTGTCGTAGAGTTCCGCTCGGGAACCGTGCATCCCACTGGATGCTGCGGTGCAGCCAGCAACCGCCATCGCGGCGACAAATGCGCCCAGCGCGGCCACGAGTCGATGTGTTTCGCGTGGTTTGAGAACTCGCACGGCTTGATTCACCTGCTCCTAATAGAGGGCGTTGATGCCATTCCTGTCGTCCGTCCGCGGCGTCCAGAATGCGTAGCTGTCCCACATGCAACCTGGACAGGAGTTCATGATTACAGCACCGGACGCGTGAGCAAGGCCCAGCGTGTGACCCAGTTCGTGGACGGCTACGGCCCTCTTCTTACTGGTCGAGTATCCGTCCGTGTAGTACGGATTGAGCGTTGCCTGGGCGTTCGTGAAGTGCCCGAGGAGACAGGTCCAGTAGGAGTAGCCCGAGTATCCGTTCGCACCCTGATCGTAGGTCTTGATCGACCAAGCCGCCGATGTCGACGTGGTAGGCGACAGATTGACGTCGGTGCTGGTGCTCCACGCCGAGATCGAGTCAACCGCCACTGTTGAGTAGGTACCCGATGGCATCTGATTGCGGACGTTTAGAGTCGCCGAACTCCAGGTGCACCCGTTCGTTGCGTACGCCTCGGCGGGAAGTGTGGCAGCCACCAGGACTCCGGCCGCAATAGCGAGCGTGGCGACCGCGGAGATCGCGCGCCGAATCAACCGCTTGCGTGCCATGAGTCCTCCTCGATCGGCCCTGATGTGATGAAGACTGCCACGGCATACGCGATACGTCTACCCCCAACTGGGTCATTCCTGCAAAGGAGGGACGTCGGTGTGAGCGCCGCCGTCCGTAAGCTGACCCGAGCGGGCGGCTTCCGTCTGGCACCCATCTATCCCTGCCAGGTGAGATTATCGCAGGTCCGAGCGGGGCGGGCCGGAGAACTCAGGGATTGCACATGGAACGTGCTGTTCACGGGCCCCGACACGGAAGAAATTCGCGGGAATCTAAACTCGATCGTCTATGTACTCAGTCAGGCGGAGCGGCGTAGGCCCAGCATCCATTACACACATTCAACCGCCCGTCGGACGTCGAAGAATTCGCCGACGACTTTCGACGCTTCACGCTTCGCGCGATCGACGAGGTCAGGTCGCCGAAGCAGCTTGTCGAAGCGCTCCTGGGAGGATCGCTCGCGCCCATGCACGGGTGGAGAAAGGGTTCACGGGGCAATTACTCGAGCCTCGACCTCGCCGACCTCTATCGTGAACGGGTCCGTAGTATTCTGAATTCAGAGTTGACACAATCGCCGGGCCGCCGTCAGGCCGCAATCGAGGTTGCACAAAGCCTCCACTTGCGTATAGGGGCAATGGACCAGGACTCGTAGCGAGTTGGCGACGCCAGGTACGTGCGGCGGCCGATCTATCCGCTCGCCGCGGCGAGCTCTGACAGCCGCGCCGCGAGGGCGCGGTCGCGTTCGGCGGCGGCGTGCTGGTAGATCGCGACGGAGGCGAGCGAAGAGTGCCCGGCGCGGCGCGCTAGCTCGGCCGTCGTCGCTCCCGCCTGCGCCGCCATCGTCAGCGCGGTATGGCGGAGGTCGTGGAAGCGGAGGTGCGGGAGGGCCGCAGCGCGACGTGCCTGGGTCCACGGTCGGATGAACGACGAACCGTGGTCGAGGTGACGTGTCCCGCGCGGCGTGCGGGGGAACAGGAGTGCATGATCCGTCGGGGCGACGTGCTGCTCGAGGTGGGCCCTGATGCTCGACAGGACGTGGGGTGGGATGGCGACGACGCGCCGCCCTGCCCGAGTCTTCGTCAGGCCCACGACCATGCCGTCGCTGCCGCGAGTGGCGGAGCGGGTCACATTGACCGTGCCGGCGGTCAGATCGATGTCGCCGCGACGCAGCTCGGCGATCTCGCCGAAGCGCAGGCCGCACCAGGCCGCGAGGGTGACCATGGCGGCGAGTCTCGCCGGCATACCCGCCTCGAGCTCGGCGATCTGAGCGGGGCTGATGACGATGATCTCCCGTTCTCGGGTGCGCCCGGCAGCGCCCCGGATCCGGCACGGGTTGTTCTCGATGACGCTTTCGGCGACGGCAGAGTTGAGCATCGTGCGCAGGAGCCCATAGGCGTGGGCCCGCGACGACGGGTGGCCCTCGTAGACCGTGTGGTACCAGTCCGAGACCTGCTGCGGCGTGATCTCCCCGAGCCGGTGCCTGCCGAGTCCGGCATCGATGGCCAGCCAGAGCTGGCAGTACTTGCGCCGCGTCGTCGGGCGAAGGTCGGCGCGCGCCAGCCACGACGCGCCGTAGTCCTGGAGGGTGATCGTGGGCCGTGGGCTGACAACGGGCGCCCCCGCGGTCTCCTGCTCGATTCGGACCTGCTCTCGCGCCAGCCACGCCTGTGCGGCAGCCTTGGTGGTGAACGTCGTCTGTGCTGAGGTCCACGAGCCGTCACGGTTGCGGTGGCGGGCGCGGTAGCGGCCCGAAGGGAGCTTCTCGACCGACCCGAACTGCCGGCGTCTGGCCATCGTGTCTCCGGGATTTCGCGTGGGACCAACGTGGAACTACGGGCTTCAGCCTACGACATCAGGGGTCCGCGCCGGGCTAGTTGGCCTGTGTGTTTGTGCTGCTCAGACGTTGTATCGCCCCAGGTGACGGCCGGGCGCGTGGTACCCTGTCCGGGTGCCACCCGCCGCCCGCCGCACCGCGCCGACCCTCGGCTGGGACCAGGCCCCGCTCGCTCCCGTCGTCCTCGTCCGCGGCGCCGAGTCGGTGCTGGCCGACCGGGCGGTCGCCCACGTGCGGGAGCTCGCCAAGTCCGAGGACCCCCACCTCGAGGTGACGCAGCTCGAGGCGGCCGCCTACGAGCCCGGCCTGCTCGAGCTCGCCGCCAGCCCGTCCCTGTTCGGCGAGCGCCGGCTCCTCGTCGTCGCCGCGGTCGAGGCGGCGCCCGACGTCTTCCTCGACGAGGCGATCGCGTACCTGCCGACGGCGCCCGACGACGTCACGCTCGTCCTGCGCCACGGCGGCGGCCAGCGCGGCAAGAAGCTTCTCGACGCCGTCGCCGCCGCCGGCTTCCCGGTCGTCGCCTGCGACCCCGTCAAGAAGGACGCCGACAAGGTCGCCTTCGTCCAGGACGAGCTGCGTCGCGCCCACCGCCGTGCCGACGCCGCCGCCGTCCGGGCGCTGGTGGACGCCGTCGGCGCCGACCTCCAGGAGCTCGTCGCCGCCTGCGCCCAGCTCGTCGCCGACACCTCGGGGACCGTCACCGTCGAGGTCGTGCGCCGGTACCACGGCGGCCGCGTCGAGGCGACCGGCTTCGCCGTCGCCGACGCCGCCGTCGCCGGCGACGCCGCCCGCGCCCTCGGGCTCCTGAGGCACGCCATGGCCACCGGGCTCGAGCCCGTCGTCCTGGTCGCAGCCCTCGCCTCGAAGCTCCGGACTCTCGCCAAGGTGGGCGCCACCCGCGGCGCCGGCGCCGCCCAAGACCTCGGGCTGCCGTCGTGGCAGGTGGACAAGGCCCGGCGCGAGCTCGGCGGCTGGACGCCCGAGGGGCTCGCCGCCGCCATCACCGCCGTCGCCGCCGCGGACGCCGAGGTCAAGGGCGAGGGCCGGGACAAGCGCTACGCCGTCGAGCGGGCCGTCCTGCGCATCACCCAGGCGCACCGCTGAACCCGGGCGTCACACCCACGCACGACGACGGCGCCGCCCCCCGGGTCGGGGAGCGGCGCCGTCGGACGGGGTGGGGCCTCGGCTCAGAGAGCCGCGACCTGCTTCGCCAGCGAGGACTTGCGGTTGGCCGCCTGGTTGAGGTGGATGACGCCCTTGCTGGCCGCCTTGTCGAGCTTGCGCGAAGCGGTCTGCAGGGCCGCCTCCGCCGACTCCTTGTCCCCGGCGGCGACAGCCTCGCGCACCTTCCGGACATGGGTCTTGAGCTCGGACTTGACGGACTTGTTCCGCAGCCGGGCCTTCTCGTTGGTCCGGATCCGCTTGATCTGCGACTTGATGTTGGCCACGTCGTGACTTCCTGTGCGATCGCCCGGGTGGGCGAGGTTCGGTCGATGAGGGCGCAGCCCCCAGACCGGGACTCAGGCGTGGGGGTACCTCGTGGTTGGTCTGTGGGCGAACCCGCGCACAACCGGGGCGCAGGCTCGACCGACCATCCTAGCAGCGTCCGCGAGCTCCCCCTCCCCGGGGGTCACGACCCGTGGAGCGCTCGCAGCGCGGTCACCACCTGCGCGAAGACCGGCTCGTCGAGCGCCGCACCCTCCCGGCGCACCCCCGACTCCGGGAGGCTGAGGACCCGGTCGAGGCGCACCTCGCTCGGGCGCCGCTGCCGGTCCCAGCCGCCGGTGCCGACGTCCAGCCAGTAGCGACCCCACCGGGCCTCCTGCGCCGCGTCGTGGTCGTGGTCCTTCGACGTGAGCATGAGGCCGACGAGGCGCGCCCCCTCCCGGGCGACCACCAGCACCGGCCGGTCCTTGCCCTGGCTCGCGTCCTCCTCGAACGGCACCCACGCCCACACCACCTCGCCCGGGTCGGCCCGGCCGTCCCGGCGCGGGGCGTACCGCATCGCCGGCAGGCCGAGCTGCGCCACCGGGTACTCCGTCGTCGGGGCGGCGGCCGGGATCCCCGGGGCTCGACGACGGCGCGGAGGAGCGGGAGTCGGGGGCGCCGGGGCGGGAGGCGCCGTCGTCGTGGCCCGCCGGGACGGGGACAGGACGCGGACGAGCCGGCCCACCACGGAGCGCAGGGTCATGGCCCGCAGGCTAGCCCGACGCCGCCCGCCGGCAGGGCTTCCGTGACGCGAGACGAACGCGGACGTTACGCACGCGTCACACGTCGGGACTACGGTCGCCCGTCATGACGACGGACGTCTTCGAGGGTTACCCGCCTGGAGCGGCCTGGGACGAGCTGGTCGGGTTCGGCGACGGCGTCCGCGGCCCCTACCAGCACGTGCACGCGACGATGCGGACCCTGGCGCCCGAGGAGCTCCGCGGCCGGGCGGACGCGCTGGCGCGGTCCTACCTCGCGCAGGGCGTCACGTTCGACGTCGGCGGCGTAGAGCGGCCGTTCCCCCTCGACGCGGTGCCCCGCGTGCTCGACGGGGCCGAGTGGGACCACCTGGCGCCCGGCATCGCGCAGCGGGTCCGCGCCCTCGAGGCGCTCCTGGACGACGTCTACAGCCGGCAGAAGGTGGTCAGCGACGGCGTCCTGCCGCGCAGCCTCATCGTCTCCTCCGCGCACTTCCACCGCGCCGCCCGCGGCATCCACCCGCCCAACGGCGTCCGCGTCCACGTGGCCGGCATCGACGTCGTCCGCGACTCCGAGGGCGGCTGGCGGGTGCTGGAGGACAACGTCCGCGTCCCCAGCGGCGTCTCCTACGTCATCTCGAACCGCCGCGCGATGGCGCAGTCCTTCCCCGAGCTCTTCGCCAGCATGCGGGTGCGGCCCGTGGTCGACTACCCCCGCCGCCTCCTCGCGGCCCTCACGGCGGCGGCGCCGCGCGGCGTCGACGAGCCCGTCGTCGTCGTCCTCACGCCCGGCGTCTACAACAGCGCGTACTACGAGCACAGCCTCCTGGCGCGGCTCATGGGCGTCGAGCTCGTCGAGGGTCGCGACCTCTTCTGCGCCGGCGGCAAGGTCTACATGCGCACCACCGAGGGCCGGCGGCGCGTCGACGTCATCTACCGGCGCGTCGACGACGACTTCGTCGACCCCGTGTCCTTCCGCGCCGACTCCCTCCTCGGCTGCCCCGGGCTCGTCCACGCCGCCCGCCTCGGCTCGGTGACCATCGCGAACGCGATCGGCAACGGCGTCGCCGACGACAAGCTCATGTACACGTACGTCCCGGACCTCATCCGGTACTACCTCGGCGAGGAGCCGATCATCCGCAACGTCGACACGTGGCGGCTCGAGGAGCCCGACGCGCTCGAGGAGGTCTGCGACCGCCTCGACGAGCTCGTCGTCAAGCCGGTGGACGGCTCCGGCGGCAAGGGGATCATCATCGGCCCGGCCGCCTCGGCCGAGGAGATCGACGCCGCGCGGACCCGACTGCGGCAGGACCCGCGCGGCTGGATCGCCCAGCCGGTGGTCCAGCTCTCCACCGTGCCGACCCTCGCGGGTGACGTCCTGCGCCCGCGGCACGTCGACCTGCGCCCCTTCGCCGTCAACGACGGCGAGAACGTGTGGGTCCTGCCCGGCGGCCTCACCCGCGTCGCGCTCGCGGAGGGCCAGCTGGTGGTCAACTCCTCGCAGGGCGGCGGCTCCAAGGACACGTGGGTGCTCGGGCCGGCCCGGCCGACGCACCGCGAGGAGGCGTCCGCCGCGTCGTCGTCCCCGCGGATGCCCGGCTCACGCATCCCGCACGACGACGCGCCCCCCGAGCCGGGACGCAGCTGGCAGCAGGAGCAGCAGCAGCAGGCGCGGTCCGCCGCGCGGACCGTGGAGGCCGGGGGTCAGACGTGCTGAGCCGCATCGCCGAGTCGCTGTTCTGGATCGGCCGGTACGTCGAGCGGGCGGACGACACCGCCCGCATCCTCGACGCCCACCTCCAGCTGCTCCTCGAGGACCCGTGGATCGAGGAGGACCTCGCCTGCCGCTCGCTGCTGGCGGTCATGGGCGCGCCGGAGCCGCCGTCGTACGCCGTCGTCTCCCGGCGCACGGTGATGAACCTCCTCGCCTACGACCTGCGGGCCCCGAGCGCCATCGCCGGTGCGCTCGCCGCCGCGCGGGAGAACGCCCGCCGCGCCCGCGAGATCGTCTCGACGGAGCTGTGGGAGTGCCTCAACACCACGTACAACCAGCTGCCGGCGCAGATCGACAACCTGCCGCCGCACGCGTTCTTCGCCTGGGCCCGCGAACGCGCGGCGATCGTCTCCGGCCTCATCGACTCCGGCACCAGCCGCGACCTCACGTGGCAGTTCCTCGTCCTCGGGCGCAGCATCGAGCGGTCCGACATGACGGCGCGGCTCATCGCCACCCGGGCGCTCGCCGGCGTCTCCGGTCCGAGCTGGATCACGCTCCTGCGCTCCTGCGGTGCGCACGAGTCCTTCCTGCGCACCCACCGCGGGCGGGCGAGCGACGCCCTCGCCGCCGAGTTCCTCCTGCTGGACCGCGCATTCCCACGGTCGGTGTTCTACGCGCTGCGCCGGGCGGAGCGGTGCCTCGCCGAGATCTCCCCGGGTGAGGAGCAGAGCCGCGCCACGGAGGAGACGGCGCCGCGGATCCTCGGCCGGGCGCGCTCCGGCCTGGAGTTCCGGCCCCTCGACGAGCTTCTCGCCTGCCTGCCCGAGGAGATGGAGGTCGTCCAGCGCGCCTGCTCCGCCGCCAGCGACGCGGTGCGGGCGCGGTACTTCCCCTCGGCGATCTCGACAGCCTGGGTGGGCGAGCTGCTGTGAAGGGTGGACCCCAGTGAGTCGACTGCACGTCGTGCACCGCACGACCTTCTCCTACGACAGCGCCGTCTCGGCCTCGTACAACGAGGCCCGGATGCGCCCCGCCAACCTGCCCGGGCAGAGCGTCCTCGAGACGCGGCTCCTCGTCGAGCCCGTGACGTGGACGAGCGACTACCGGGACTACTGGGGCACGCTCGTCACGGCGTTCGAGGTGCTCGCCCCGCACGACGAGCTCGTCGTCACCGCGGAGTCGCGCGTCGAGGTGACGCCCGAGCGCCTGCGCGGCCCGGGCTGCTCCTGGTCCGACCTCGAGGGCCGGGCGTTCCTCGACCGGTTCGTCGAGTTCCTGGCCCCGACGGCGACGACGGAGCCGGACCCGGAGCTCGTCGAGCTCGCCGCCGACGTGCGCGGCGGTCTCGAGCCCGCCGCCGCGGCCCACGCGATCTGCGACGCGGTCGGCGGTGCGATCGAGTACGTCCCCGGCGTGACCGGCACCCACACCCGGGCGTTCGAGGCGTGGCGTGAGCGCAAGGGCGTCTGCCAGGACATCGCCCACCTCGCCCTGGGCGCGTTGCGCACCGTCGGGATCCCCGCCCGGTACGTGTCCGGGTACCTGCACCCGGCCACGGGTGCGGCCGCCATCGGGGAGACGGTGGTCGGTCAGTCCCACGCGTGGGTCGAGTGGTGGGCGGGGGACTGGCACGGCTACGACCCGACCAACCAGACCGACGTCGGGGAGCACCACGTGGTGGTCGCCCGCGGCCGGGAGTACGGCGACGTCACCCCGCTGCGCGGCGTGTTCGCGGGCGGGGCGACGTCGGAGCAGCGCGTCGACGTCGAGATCACGCAGGAGGCGTGAGCCCGCCGCCCGGAGGCGGGCGGGCGGCGTCGGCGGGGGGCCCGGCATGGGACGATGGTGCGCCGCCCGACCTGCTCCGTGAGGTGCCCTGCCCGTGACGACGTCGCCCGACGCCACCCGACGGCCCACGCCGTCCCTCCTGCGGACCATCCAGCCGGCGGCCACGGACCCGTCGCTGATCCGGAACTTCTGCATCATCGCCCACATCGACCACGGCAAGTCGACCCTCGCGGACCGGATGCTCCAGCTCACCGGCGTCGTCGACGAGCGGGCGATGCGGGCGCAGTACCTCGACCGGATGGACATCGAGCGCGAGCGCGGCATCACCATCAAGTCGCAGGCCGTGCGGATGCCCTGGGTGGTCCCGGACCTCGACGGCGTGCCGACGGCGTACGCGCTCAACATGATCGACACGCCGGGGCACGTCGACTTCTCCTACGAGGTGTCGCGCTCTCTCGCGGCGTGCGAGGGCGCCGTCCTCCTGGTCGACGCCGCCCAGGGCATCGAGGCGCAGACGCTCGCCAACCTCTACCTGGCCCTGGAGAACGACCTCCACGTCATCCCGGTGCTCAACAAGATCGACCTACCGGCGGCGCAGCCCGACAAGTACGCGGAGGAGCTCGCGGGACTGATCGGCGGGCGGCCGGAGGACTGCCTGCGGGTCTCCGGCAAGACGGGCCAGGGCGTGCTCGAGCTGCTCGACACGATCGTCGCGCAGATCCCCGCGCCCGTCGGGCGGGCGGAGGCGCCTGCCCGCGCCATGATCTTCGACTCCGTGTACGACACGTACCGCGGGGTCGTCACCTACGTCCGCGTCATCGACGGGCACCTCAGCCCGCGCGAGCGGATCCTCATGATGTCGACGGGGGCGGCGCACGAGCTGCTCGAGATCGGCGTCATCTCCCCGGAGCCGGTGCCGTCCGCCGGGTTGGGCGTCGGCGAGGTGGGCTACCTCATCACCGGCGTCAAGGACGTCCGCCAGTCCCGCGTCGGCGACACGGTGACCAACCTGCACCGCCGGGCGACGACGGCGCTCGGCGGGTACCGCGACCCCAAGCCGATGGTCTTCTCGGGCCTGTACCCGATCGACGGCTCCGACTACCCCGCGCTGCGGGACGCGCTCGACAAGCTCAAGCTCAACGACGCCGCGCTCGCCTACGAGCCGGAGACCTCCGCGGCCCTGGGCTTCGGGTTCCGGTGCGGCTTCCTCGGGCTGCTGCACCTGGAGATCGTCCGGGAGCGGCTCGAGCGCGAGTTCGACCTGGACCTCATCTCGACGGCGCCCAACGTGGTCTACCAGGTGCGGATGGAGGACGGCACCGAGGTCACGGTGACCAACCCGAGCGAGTTCCCGACGGGCAAGGTCGCCGAGGTCCGCGAGCCCGTGGTGCGGGCGACGATCCTCAGCCCGAGCGAGTACATCGGCGCGATCATGGAGCTCTGTCAGGGCAAGCGCGGAACCCTGCACGGCATGGAGTACCTCTCCGAGGACCGGGTGGAGATGCGGTACACGCTCCCGCTCGCCGAGATCGTCTTCGACTTCTTCGACCAGCTGAAGTCCCGGACCCGGGGCTACGCCTCGCTCGACTACGAGCCCGAGGGCGAGCAGGTGGCCCAGCTCGTCAAGGTGGACATCCTCCTGCAGGGCGAGCAGGTGGACGCCTTCAGCGCGATCGTCCACAAGGACAAGGCGTACGCGTACGGCGTGATGATGGCGGGCAAGCTGCGCGAGCTCATCCCGCGGCAGCAGTTCGAGGTGCCGATCCAGGCGGCCGTCGGGTCCCGGATCATCGCGCGCGAGACCATCCGGGCGCTGCGCAAGGACGTCCTGGCCAAGTGCTACGGCGGCGACATCACCCGCAAGCGCAAGCTCCTCGAGAAGCAGAAGGAGGGCAAGAAGCGGATGAAGACGATCGGTCGGGTCGAGGTCCCGCAGGAGGCGTTCATCGCCGCGCTGTCCTCCGAGTCCGCGGAGAAGGACAAGGCCAAGAAGTGACCGCCACCCCCCACCCCCGCGGATCGCGAACATCCGGGCGGATCGCGAACATCCGATGTTCGCGATCCGCCCGCGTGTTCGCGATCCGCCGGAGGTGGGGGGCGCCGTCGTGAGCCCTGCGCTCCCCGACGGCGACGTCCCGCCCGACGACGGCGCCCTCCCGCCCTTGGTCCGCGACGGCGCCGCGGAGCGGGCGCTGGGCGTCTACCTCCACGTGCCGTTCTGCACCGTTCGGTGCGGCTACTGCGACTTCAACACGTACACCGCCGCCGAGCTCGGCGGCGGCGCGAGCCAGACCTCCTACGCCGCGACGGCCGAGCGAGAGGTCGCGCTCGCCGCGCGGGTGCTCGCGGACGCCGGCCTGCCGCCCCGCGCCGTCGGGACGGTGTTCGTCGGTGGTGGCACGCCCACGGTGCTGCCGCCGGCCGACCTGGTTGGTCTCCTGGGCGCCGTCGGGCGCGAGCTGGGCCTGGCGCCCGACGCCGAGGTGACCGTCGAGGCCAACCCGGACTCGGTCACGGCGGCGAGCCTCGCCGCGCTCGCCGCGGGGGGCGTCACCCGGGTCTCGTTCGGGATGCAGTCGGCCGTGCCGCACGTGCTCGCGACGCTCGACCGCACGCACGACCCCGCGCGCCTCCCCGACGTCGTCCGCTGGGCCCGCGACGCGGGCCTCGCCGTGTCCGTCGACCTCATCTACGGAACGCCGGGGGAGTCGCCGCAGGACTGGGCGCGCAGCCTGGACGCCGCCGTCGCCCTGGAGCCCGACCACGTCTCGGCCTACGCGCTCGTGGTCGAGGAGGGCACGCGGCTGGCTGCGCAGGTGCGCCGCGGCGAGGTCGCGGCGCCCGACGGCGACGACGAGGCCCACAAGTACGAGATGGCCGACGCCGCGCTCACCGCCGCCGGGTTCCGCTGGTACGAGGTGAGCAACTGGGCCCGGCGTCCCGTTGACGCGTGCCGGCACAACCTCGGCTACTGGCGCGGCGACGACTGGTGGGGCGTCGGCCCGGGGGCGCACAGCCACGTCGGCGGTGTCCGGTGGTGGAACGTCAAGCACCCCCGCGCGTACGCCGAACGGCTCGGGCGAGGGCTGTCGCCGGCGGCGGGCCGCGAGGTGCTCACCGAGCGCGACGCGGAGCTCGAGCGGGTCCTGCTCGGCGTACGGCTCGCCGAAGGGCTGACGCTGGGCGACGGCGCTGTCGGGGTGGGCGGTGCTCCCGAGCCGGCGGGCGTCCTTGCTCGGCTCGTCGCGGACGGACTCGTCGAGCCGGCTGCGGCCGCCGCCGGGACCGTGCGGCTGACCCTGCGCGGACGACTGCTCGCGGACGCCGTCGTGCGCGCGATCGTCCCCTGACGAGCCCCCGGACCAGCCCCCCTTCCGCCGAACGCGTCGTTGGTCGGCCGAGACTTCCGTCTCGGCCGACCAACGACGCGTTCGGCGAGCGAGGATTCCTGGCCTGACGTGCGGCGCGGTTTCTTGACACCATTTCCCGCCTTCGATTCGCTGACCGTGCCGCACGGGTAGTGCCCGCGCGTCGTCTCGACCGAGCCGGAGGAACACGGCCATGAGTGAGAACACCCCCGGCGGGCCCACCCCGCCGCCCAACGAGCCGCCGGCCGAGCAGCCCGCTCAGCCGACGCCGCCCCCGCCGCCCGCGCCGGAGCCGGTGCAGCCGGCTCCG
>JBDIAU010000017.1:0-14251 GCA_039812565.1 Beutenbergiaceae bacterium | reverse complement strand
ACCCAGCGCACCGGTCAGTACAGCGTCGACGCGACCGGCCGCCCGCTGCGCGACTGACCACGCGGCGGCCCCGTCCGGACGCCACGTCCGGCCGGGGCCGCTAGCGTGACCCCGTGCTGCTCTCCGACCGAGACTTGAGGGCCGAGATCGAGTCCGGACGGGTCGTCCTCGACCCGTACGAGCCGGACATGATCCAGCCGTCGAGCATCGACGTCCGCATCGACCGCTACTTCCGGCTGTTCGACAACCACAAGTACGCGGTCATCGACCCGGCGACCGACCAGCCCGACCTCACGCGCCTGGTCGAGGTCGAGCCGGGGGAGGCGTTCGTCCTGCACCCCGGCGAGTTCGTCCTCGGCTCGACGTACGAGAGCGTCGTGCTCCCCGACGACGTCGCCGCCCGCCTCGAGGGCAAGTCCTCCCTCGGCCGCCTCGGCCTTCTCACCCACTCCACGGCCGGCTTCATCGACCCGGGCTTCGCCGGGCACGTCACCCTCGAGCTCTCGAACGTGGCGACGCTGCCGATCCTCCTGTGGCCCGGGATGAAGATCGGCCAGATGTGCTTCTTCCGCCTGTCCAGCCCCTCCGAGCGCCCGTACGGCTCCGGCGCCGCCGGCTCCCGCTACCAGGGGCAGCGCGGCCCGACCGCCTCCCGCTCGCACCAGAACTTCTACCGCGCGGCCATCCGGTGACGCCGCCCGCCGTGGCCGACGACGGCGCCCTCGTCCTCGACGTCGACCTCGCCTTCGGCCACCACCTCCTCGCGCTCGCCGACGACGTCGAGGCCGAGGAGGTCGAGGCGCTCGCCGTCAGCTGGTTCGAGGACGCCGGCTGGGCCGGCCCGCACGCCCTCGCGCTCACGGCCGAGGCGGTCCTCACCGGGCCCTGGCTCGTCGACGGCGTCGTGCGCCGCGCGCTGCGCCTGCCCGCCGAGTGCGTCCAGGTGTTCCTGCTGCGCTGCCCCGTGCTGCGCAGCGGCCCGGTGGGCCCCGAGCTGACGCGGTACGACCCGATCCTCGCGGCCTTCGCCGACGGGGTGCCCTACGGGATCGAGGACGAGGCGCTGCGCTTCCTCGTCGCCGCCGCGCGCCGGCTCGCCGGCGCGGTGCGGGTGGCGGGCTCGGGCGCCGTCGTCACCCCCGACCCCGAGTCCGACGTCAACCTCACCCTCTTCTCCCCGGTCTGGCTCGAGCCCGACGCGCTCGTCGCCGTCCTCGCCCCGGCCCTGCCCGGCGTCCGGCTCGCCATGGACCTCGGTGACTTCACGCCGTCGACGGCGGGCCCTCCCACCGACGCTCCCGGGGCCGAGGAGCTCGACGAGGGCGAGCAGGAGTGGCTCCACGCCGAGGCCGCGGCCTACGACGAGGCCGCGCTCGCGGACCCGCCCGTCCAGGAGGGCTACGGCGCCGTCGTCGAGCTCGGCCAGGACGGGGCGATCGAGGTGGCCGTGACCGGTGAGGAGCACCTGCCCGTCGTGCTCACGGCGCTCGACTGGGCGGACGACGGCGTGATCGCCTACGCCGTCCGGTGGTGGCCGCCCGACGAGGAGGCGCTCGCCAGGCCCGAGGTGCCGCTCGAGGTCCGGCAGAGCCGGCTGCGGGCGCGCGAGAAGGTCGAGGCCGCCGCCCTCGCCCTGTATCGGGCGGCCGGCGGCGAGATCGCCGACGACTCGGGGTTCCTCGTCGAGCCGGAGAGCTTGGTGCCCGGCCCGGACGACGACGAGGCCTGACACCGGCGCGCCGCCCCCGCGGGGTCGGCACGAGCGTGACCGGCCGGCTCAGGCCGTCCCGCGCTTGACCGACGCGAGGAGCATCTGGGCGACGTCGAGCACCTCGACCGCCTGCGTGGCCGGGTCGTCCCGGCGGACCGCGGCGACGCCGTCGCTGAGCATGACCGTGCAGAACGGGCAGCCCGTGGCGACCGCCGTCGCACCCGTGCCCACGGCCTCCGTCGCGCGCGCGACGTTGATCCGGGTCCCGATCGTCTCCTCCATGAAGACCCGAGCCCCACCCGCGCCGCAGCAGAACGACGTCTCCTCGCGTCGGGCCATCTCGGTGACCGCGACGTCCGGCAACGCCCCGAGCAGCTCTCGCGGCGGGGCGTACACCTCGTTGTGGCGGCCCAGGTAGCAGGGGTCGTGGTACGTGATCGAGCGGGCGCTCTCAGACGCCGGCGGGGGCACCGGGGTGAGCCGGCCCTCCCGGACGAGCCGGTTGAGCAGCTGCGTGTGGTGGACCACCTCGTACCGGCCGTCGAGCTGCGGGTACTCCCGGGCGAAGGTGTTGAAGCAGTGGGCGCACGTCGCGACGATCCGGGTGGCCTTCGCCTCCGCGAGCGTCGCGACGTTCTCCGCGGCGAGCATCTGGAAGAGCACCTCGTTGCCGGCCCGCCGCGCCGGGTCCCCGGTGCACGTCTCGCCCTTGCCGAGGACCGCGAACCGCACGCCGGCGAGGTGGAGCAGCTCGGCGACGGCGCGGGTGGTCGTCTTGGCGCGGTCGTCGTACGCCCCCGCGCAGCCCACCCAGAACAGCCAGTCGACCTCGGTGAGGTCCTCGACGTCGACGCCGACCACGGGGACCGGGAAGGGAAGGCCCTTCATCCAGTCCGCCCGCGTGCGGGCGGGCAGGCCCCACGGGTTGCCCTGCTGCTCGAGCTTGCGGAACATCTGGACGAGCTCGGGCGGGAACGTCGAGGCCATGAGCACCTCGTGACGGCGCAGCCCGACGAACGTGTCGACGTGCTCGATGTCGACCGGGCACTCCTGGACGCAGGCGCCGCACGTCGTGCACGCCCACAGCGCGTCCGGGTCGATCGCGCCGCCGACCAGCGGGTCCTCGCTCCCGGCGAAGGCGGCATCCCTGATGGCGAGGGTCATGAGCTTGGGGGAGAGGGGCTTGTCCGTCGCCCACGCGGGGCACGCCTCCTGGCAGCGGCCGCACTCGGTGCACGTGGCGGCGTCGAGGAGGCCCTTCCACGTGTGGTCGGTCGCCGCGCCGATGCCGAGCACCGCGTCCTCGGGGAGGTCCTCGATCGTCTCCAGGTCGAGCGGGGCGCCGTCGACGACGATCGGCGGCAGCGCGCCGAGCGCCGGCCGCCCGTCGGTCTCGCGCCGGGCGTACACGTTGACCAGCGCAAGGAACCGGTGCCAGGCGACGCCCATGGTCGGCTGCAGGCCGACGACCACGAACCACGCCATGGAGACGAGCACCTTGACCGCCGCGATCACCGCCACCGCGGCGCCGAGGGTGTCGACGTCGACGCCGACCCACGACGCGCCGTACCAGGCGGTGAGCGGGAAGTGCCACGCCGTCGCGAGGTCCGCCGTCGCGGGGTCGGACGCCAGGAGCGCGTACTCCAGGCCCCGCAGGAGGAGGACGGCGAGGACGACGACGCCGATCGTCGCCTCGACGACGTACGCCTGCCCGGCGTTGGAGCCGAAGAAGCGGGAGCTGCGGCCGGGCCGGCGCAGCCGCGTCACCTGGCGGACGACGACGAGCGTGACGATGCCCACCAGCCCCGCCCAGGCGACGAGCTCGATCAGCCACTCCAGCGGGGCGAGGTGCCCGATGAGGGGGAGCGCGAACGTCGGGTCGAGCACCTGCCCGTAGCCGGTCAGCAGCGTGAGGAAGAGCACCGGGAAGGAGATCATCACCGCCCAGTGGGCGGCGCGGACGCCGGGCCGGCCGGCGAAGCGGCCGTGCCCGAGGACCTCGCGCAGCACCAGGCCGAGCCGCCGCCGGCCGTCGGACCAGCGTTCCGGCGCGGGGCGGCCGGTGCGCACCACGTGCACGATCCGGGCGGCGCCCCGGGCGAACACGGCCACGCCGACGACGGTCGCGACGACGACGACCACGAACGCGGCGACGTTCCACCCGGTCATTCCTGCGGCCAGCCCTTCCCAGCGACGACGGGACGCCCAGGGTATGTCCCCGGACCGACGACGTTCCGCGGCCGTTCGCCCTCCGGCCACCCGGCGAGACCCGACGGTCACGGCACCGTTGACGGTTCAAGATAAGGTCAAGACACCCTGACCCACTGGCCGCGCGGCCTCGCGACGAGAGAGGAGGGGGTTCGTGCTGCAGCTCGTGTGCCTCCACCTGCTCGCCGCCGCCGCCGCGCCCGCCCTCGTCCGCAGGTTCGGTCGGCGGGCGTTCGTGGGGCTCGCTGCCGTGCCGGCGGCGGCATTCGTCTGGGCCCTCACGCAGACGCCCGCGATGCTCGCCGGCCCGCCCTACCCGTCGCAGTCCGTGTCCTGGGTGCCGAGCATCGGGCTGTCGCTCGACACCCGCCTCGACTCGCTCTCGTGGCTCATGGTCGTGGTGGTCGGCGGGATCGGGGCGCTCGTCCTGCTGTACTGCGCGGCGTACTTCGCCGCCGGATCGGCCGGCCTCGGCCGCTTCGCCGGCGTGTTCGTCGCGTTCGCCGGCGCGATGCTGGCGCTCGTCACGACCGACGACGTGCTGGCCCTCTACATCGCGTGGGAGCTGACCACCGTCTTCTCCTACCTGCTCATCGGCCACTACTTCGACCGCAAGGCGAGCCGGCGGGCCGCGATGCAGGCCATCGTCGTCACCACGATGGGTGGCCTGGCCATGCTGGCCGGCCTCGTCCTGCTCGCCGAGTCGGCCGGGACGTACCGGCTCAGCGAGCTCATCGCCAGCCCACCCTCCGGGACGCTCGTCGAGGTGGCGGTCGGGCTGGTGCTGCTCGGCGCGGTCACCAAGTCGGCCCTCGTGCCGTTCCACTTCTGGCTCCCGGCAGCGATGGCCGCCCCGACGCCGGTGAGCGCGTACCTGCACGCCGCGGCGATGGTCAAGGCGGGCGTCTACCTCGTGGCCCGGTTCGCCCCGGGCTTCGCCGAGCTGGACGTGTGGCGGTGGGGGGTGCTGATCCTCGGCTCCGCCACCCTCCTGCTCGGCGGCTACCGCTCGATGCGCCAGCACGACCTCAAGCTCCTCCTCGCGTTCGGCACCGTGAGCCAGCTCGGCCTCCTCGTCGTCCTCGTCGGGCTCGGGACCCAGGCCGTCGCCCTCGGCGGCCTCGCCCTGCTCGGGGCGCACGCGATGTTCAAGGCGTCGCTGTTCCTCGTGGTCGGCATCGTCGACGACGCCGCCGGCACCCGCGACCTGCGTCAGCTGTCGGGCCTCGGCCGCCGCCTGCCCCTGACCGCCACCGCCGCCGCGCTCGCCACGGCGTCGATGGTCGGACTCGTGCCCTTCGCCGGGTACGTGGCCAAGGAGGCCGCCCTCGACGGGCTCTGGTACGGCGGTGGCGGCGCCGTCGAGGACGCCGTCTACGTGGTCGTCGCGCTCGGCTCGGTGCTCACCGTCGCCTACGGCCTGCGGTTCTGGTGGGGCGCCTTCGGCTCCAAGCCCGGGGTCGAGCCGAAGGACGTCGACCGTCCCGCGTGGCTGCTCATCGGGCCGCCGGCCGCGCTCGCCGTCGCCGGCCTGGTCGCCGGGCTCCTGCCCGGGCTCGGCGAGACGCTCCTCGCGCCCTACGCGGACACCTACCCGGAGGGCGAGCCCGGCCACCTCACGCTGTGGGCCGGGTGGGGCGTCCCCGTGGCGACGACCGCCGTCATCCTCGCCGTCGGGGCGCTCCTGTTCGTGCTCCGGGAGCGGGTCGAGACCTGGCAGGAACGCGCCGCGCTCCCCGTCCCCGACGCCGACCTCTCCTACCGGCGCAACATGCGCCGCCTCGACCGCGCAGCGGCCGCCCTCACCGCCGGCACCCAGCGCGGCTCGCTGCCCGTCTACCTCGCCGTCATCCTCGTCACGCTCGTGGTCCTGTCCGGCTGGGCCGCCCTGCGCTCGGGCGCGTGGCCCGACGAGGTGCGGCTCTGGGACTCCCCGATGCAGGCCATCCCCGTCGCGTTCGCAGCCGTCGCCGCCGTGCTCGCCGTGCGTGCCCGCCGGCGCCTCAAGGCGGTCCTGCTCGCCGGGGTCGCCGGCTACGGCGTCGCGCTCATCTTCGCCGTGCACGGCGCGCCGGACCTCGCCCTGACCCAGGTGCTCGTCGAGACCGTGACGCTCATCGTCTTCGTCCTGGTCCTGCGCCGGCTGCCCGCGTACTTCTCCAACCGGCCGTTCGGCGCCGACCGCTGGTGGCGAGCGGCGCTCGGCGTCGCCGTCGGCGTGACCATGTCGGCCCTCGCGCTCCTCGCGCCGGCGGTCCGCGTGCACGTCCCGGTGTCCGTGGACTTCCCCGAGGAGGCGTACGTCTACGGCTACGGCAAGAACATCGTCAACGTCACCCTCGTCGACATCCGCGCGTGGGACACGATGGGCGAGATCGCCGTCCTGCTCGTCGCCGCCACCGGCGTCGCCTCCCTCGTGTTCCTGCGCTCGCGGATGCGGCGGATCGAGCGCGCCCGGGACGTCACCGCCCAGGTGCGCGCCGACGTGCGGGACTCGGGCACCGACCCGGCCGGCGCGGCGCTGCGGGACCCGCGCGTCATGGGCACCGGGACGCCGCGTCCCGACCGCGGCCGAGACTGGTTCCCGGCCGCCGCCGCGCTCGCGCCGCACCGCCGCTCGGTGATCTTCGAGGTCGTCACGCGCCTGCTCTTCCACACGATGCTCGTCCTCGCCGTCTTCCTCCTGTTCAGCGGGCACAACGCGCCGGGCGGCGGCTTCGCCGCGGGGCTCGTCGCCGGCCTCGCGCTCACCGTCCGCTACCTCGCGGGCGGGCGGTACGAGCTCGGCGAGGCGGCGCCGATCCAGCCCGGCTCCCTCCTGGGCGCAGGCCTGTTCCTCTCCGTGGGCGTCGGGCTCATCCCGCTCGCGCTCGGCGGGGAGATGCTCCAGTCGGCCGTCGTCGAGGCCTCGCTCGGCCCGCTCGGCGAGCTCAAGCTCGTGACCACGCTCTTCTTCGACATCGGCGTCTTCCTCGTCGTGCTCGGGCTCGTCCTCGACGTCCTGCGGACCCTCGGCGCCGAGGTGGACCGGCAGGGCGAGCTCGAGGGTCGCGCCGCGCCCGACGTCGCCTTCGACTCCCCGGTGCCGACGCCCGACGACGCCGGCCCCGACGAGTCCGGCGCGGTGCTCCTCACCCGGTCCGGCGACGGCGGCCCACGGACGGGGGGCGCGTCGTGAACGACGGCCCGAGCCTCGTCCTCGTCCTGCTCATCGGCGTGCTGTTCGGCGCCGGCGTGTACCTGCTGCTCGAGCGCAGCCTGACGCGGATCCTCGTCGGGGTCACCCTCCTGGGCAACGGTGTGAACCTGCTGCTGCTCGTGGCGGGCGGAGCCGCGGGCGGGCCGCCGCTCATCGGCAGCGGCCCCGAGGAGGAGATGGCGGACCCGCTGCCGCAGGCGTTCATCCTCACGGCGATCGTCATCACGCTCGGGCTGTCCGCCTTCCTCCTCGCGATGGCCTACCGCGCCTGGCAGCTCGGCGGCCACGACGAGGTCCAGGACGACGTCGAGGACCGCCGTCTCGCCCGTCGCGTGGCCCGCGGGGTGCTGCCGCGCAGCGACGTCACGGACCTCACGTCCTCCCTCGCGCAGGAGGCCGCGGAGGCCCGGGACGAGACGGTCCACGGCTCGACCGCCGCGCTGCCCGCGATCCGGCCCGGGATGCCCGTGCCGGCCGAGCTCCTCGACCTCCGGCCGGAGGCGCCGTCGGGCGGGCCCGTGCGCCGCTCGCGCCGCGACGTCGGTCGGACCCGCGGCCCGGGTCCGGACGCACGGCAGGACCCGGGGCAGTCCCCGCGCGACGAGGGGACGCCCCGGTGACCGCCGAGTCCCTCGTCCCCTTGCCCGTCGCGATCCCGCTGGTCGCCGCCGGGCTGGCGCTCGCGGCGTCGCGACGCCCCCGCGTCCAGCGCGCGATCAGCGTGGTCGCCCTCGCCGCGGTGCTCGTCGTCGCCGTCCTCCTCGTCGTGGCCGTGGACCGCGACGGCACGCTCGTGGCCGACATCGGCGGCTGGGCCGCCCCGGTGGGCATCGCCCTCGTGGTCGACCGCCTCTCGGCGCTGATGCTCCTGATCTCCTCGATCGTCATCCTGTGCGTCCTGCTGTACTCGATCGCCCAGGGTGTCGCCGACGGCGACGACGGCGCCCCCGTCGCGATCTACCACCCCACCTACCTCGTCCTCGCGGCCGGGGTGGCGAACGCGTTCTGCTCGGGCGACCTGTTCAACATCTACGTCGGCTTCGAGATGCTCCTGGCGGCGAGCTTCGTCCTGCTCACACTCGGCGGCACGGGTGAGCGTGTCCGCGCCGGCACCGTCTACGTGGTCGTCTCGCTGCTGTCCTCGGTGATCTTCCTCGCCGGCATCGCGCTGGTGTACGCGGCGACGGGGACCGTCAACCTCGCCCAGCTCGCGCTGCGCCTGCCGGAGGTCGACCCCGGCGTGCGCCTCGTCCTCGAGGTGCTGCTCGTCGTCGCGTTCGCGGTCAAGGCCGCCGTGTTCCCGCTGTCCTCCTGGCTGCCGGACTCCTACCCGACGGCGCCCGCCCCCGTGACCGCGGTGTTCGCGGGCCTGCTCACCAAGGTGGGCGTCTACGCCCTCATCCGGACGCAGACGCTGTTGTTCCCGGACAGCCGGCTCGACGACCTGCTCATGTGGGCGGCGCTGGCGACGATGCTCGTCGGGATCCTCGGCGCCGTCGCCCAGGACGACGTCAAACGGCTGCTCTCGTTCACCCTGGTGAGCCACATCGGGTTCATGGTGTTCGGGCTGGCGCTCTCGAGCTCCCGGGGCCTGTCGGCCGCCATCTTCTACGTCGTCCACCACATCACGGTGCAGACGTCGCTCTTCCTCGTCGTCGGGCTCGTCGAGCGGCGGGGCGGGACCACGTCCCTGACCCGCCTCGGCTCGCTCGCCCGGCTCGCACCCGTCCTCGCGATCCTCTTCTTCGTGCCCGCGATGAACCTCGCCGGGATCCCGCCGTTCTCCGGGTTCCTCGGCAAGGTCGGCCTCGTCGAGGCCGGCACCGCCGAGGGGACCGTGCTGGCCTACCTGCTCATCGCGGGCGGCCTGGCCACGTCGCTCCTCACCCTCTACGCCGTGGTCAAGGCCTGGAACAAGGCGTTCTGGCAGGAGGCCCCCGGCCCGCTGGTCGACCGCGGGATGCCGCGGGGCATGGTCGCGGCGGCCGGCGCCCTCGTCGCGGTCGGGCTTGCGATCACGGTGGCCGCCGGCCCGCTCTACCGGTACACCGACCAGACCGCCGCCGAGCTGCGCGAGCGGTCGCCGTACGTCGTCGCCGTCCTGCCCGACGGCGTCCGCGGCACCGGCCAGTCCGCCGACCTCGCCGAGGACGGCGACGTGCCGGAGCCCGAGGTGACGCCGTGATCACCCCCAAGGTCCACCGCCGGTTCGTCCTCTACCCGGCCCTCGTCCTCTGGCTCGCCGCCGTCTGGGTGCTGCTGTGGAGCGACCTGACGCTCGCGAACGTCCTCGCCGGGCTGGTGGTCGGCGTCGTCGTCACGTCCGTCCTCCCGCTCCAGCCGGTCCCCTTCGTCCTGCGGATCCACCCGATCGGCCTGGTCGTCCTGCTCGGGCGCCTCGCGGTGGACATCGTCGTCGCCTCGGTCCAGGTGGCCGCGATCGCGGTGCGCCGGCGGCCGCCCCGCAGCGCCGTCCTGCGGATCCGGCTGCGCAGCCACTCCGACGTCATCCTGACGCTCACGGCCGAGCTGGTCTCCGTCGTGCCCGGCAGCATCGTCGTCGAGGCCCACCGGCTCACCGGGACCCTGTACGTCCACGTGCTCGACGTCGACATGGCCGGCGGCATCGAGTCCGCCCGACGCCACGTCCTCGCCCAGGAGGAGCGGGTGCTGCGGGCGCTCGCGTCCCGGGCGGAGCTCGAGGAGGCCGGCATCGCAGCGCCCGCCCGGGAGGGGGCGCCGTGACCGTCGTCTTCGTGACCTGCGCCGTCATCCTCACGGTCGCCGTCGCCCTCGTGCTGCGCCGGGTCGAGATCGGCCCGAGCATCCTCGACCGGGTGGTCGCGCTCGACGTCGTCGTCTCGACGTTCCTCGCCGGCGTCGGGCTCTTCGTGGCGTGGGCGGGCCGCACGGACCTCGTCCCGGTGCTCATCGCCCTCTCCCTCGTCGGGTTCATCGGGGCGGTGAGCGTGGCGCGCTTCGCCGCGGCCGAGTCCGAGGACGAGCGCCGGATCATCAGCGCCGACGAGGGCCGCCGCGGGCGCCGTCGGGGGCGTGGAGGCGGGCGACGGCGGGTCGAGGGCGACGCCGGCGAGGCCGGGGAGGGTGAGCGCCCATGAGCGTCGCGGCCGTCGCCGACGTCGTCTCGGCCGTCTGCTTCCTCGGCGCGAGCCTGCTGGCCCTCGTCGCCGGGATCGGCGTGACGAGGTTCCCGGACCTGCTCGCGCGGATGCACGCGGCGACGAAGCCGCAGGTCCTCGGGCTCGCGCTGATGATCGTCGGGCTCGCGGTGCACCTGCGCGACCCGCGCGTCCTCGGTGCACTCGCCCTCGTCCTCGTCTTCCAGATGCTCACCGCGCCGGTCTCCGCGCACATGGTCGGCCGGGCCGGCTACCGGACCGGCAAGGTGCGCTCGGACCTCCTCGTGGTCGACGAGCTGACCCTCGACAGCGAGGCCGCGCAGCGGCGCGCCCGTCGCATCGCGGCCGGTGAGCCGCCGGACACGGTCGAGATGTCCGTCGTGCGTGAGGCCCCAGAGCCGCACGGCGAAGAGCCTGAGCCGGAAGGCGACTCACCCGAGGCCGGCCCGGAGGGCCTCGGCCGCTGACGCTCAGACCTCGGGCAGCGGCTTCCTGCTGTACTTCACGTACGCCTTCGCCGCCCCACGGATCGCGAGCACGCGTGCAAGGGCGATCAGGGCGCCGGAGAGCACGGCGTAGAGGACCACCTCGCCGGTGTGCGTGTCGATGTCCTCCGGGTCGACCGGCGGGGTGTGGCCGCTCGCGGCGCGCCAGCCGCTCACGACGACGCGCTCCACCAGGGCGCCCGCGGCGACGATGGCGGCCAGTCGGATGAAGGTCCAGGGGCTCGGCACAGGAGTCCTCCTCGGTCGTCGCGGCACGCGGCGCCCGTGCGCCGTCAGGGCTGGATACCTCGAACCTAGCCGCCGTACACCACCCGCGCGACGCCGGTGTAGCCTGCGTGTCGAACGACAGGGGAGCGCACGTGTGCGCTGAGAGTGCGGTCAGCCGCAGACCCTCGAACCTGCTCCGGTTAGCACCGGCGAAGGAAGTCGGGACCTCTCCCCGTGGGCAGCCCGCGCCCCGGCGCGCACGCCCCGGGACCTCATCACCCGCGTGAGGAGGACCAGGAATGACCATCGGGACCAGGCGCCTCGGGCTCGGGCTCGTCGCGGCCGCCACCGCGGCCGCGCTCGCGAGCTGCTCGCTCACCGGCGGGGGCGGCGGCGAGCCGTCCGCGAGCGGCGCGGGCGCCGTCGTGCTCGTCACGCACGACTCGTTCGCGGTGAGCCCGGAGGTGCTCGAGGCGTTCACCGAGCAGACCGGATACACGGTCGAGGTCCGGGCCCTCGGCGACGCCGGGACCATGGTGAACCAGCTCGTCCTCTCGGCGGACGCCCCGCTGGGCGACGTGGTCTTCGGCATCGACAACACGTTCGCCTCCCGCGCGATCGACGCGGGCGTGCTCGAGCCGTACGACTCGCCCGCCGCGGGCGAGGAGGTGGCGGCCCTCGCGCCCGACGACTCCGGCACCCTCACCGCCGTCGACTACGGCGACGTCTGCGTGAACGTCGACCACGAGTGGTTCGCCGACGCCGAGATCCCCGAGCCCACGACGCTCGACGACCTCGCCGCGCCCGCCTACCGCGACCTGCTCGTGGTGCAGGACCCGGCGTCGTCCTCGCCCGGCCTCGCGTTCCTGCTCGCGACGGTCGGCGCGTTCGGCGACGCCTGGCCGCAGTACTGGGCCGACCTGCGGGCGAACGGCGTGAAGGTGGCCGCGGGCTGGTCCGACGCGTACGGCGTCGACTTCTCCGGCTCCTCCGGCGAAGGCCCGCGCCCGCTCGTCGTCTCCTACTCCTCCTCGCCGCCGTACGAGGTCCCCGAGGGGTCCGACGTCGCCCCGACCGGTGCGCTGCTCGAGACCTGCTTCCGCCAGGTCGAGTACGCCGGGGTCCTCGCGGGCGCCGCGGAGCCGGAAGGCGCCCGCGCGCTCGTCGACTTCATGCTCTCGAGCACGTTCCAGGAGGACGTGCCCGAGCAGATGTACGTCTACCCCGTGGTCGCCGGCACCGCGCTGCCGGCGGCGTGGGAGGCCTTCGCCCCGCTCTCGCCGTCGCCGTTCGAGGTCCCCGCCGAGGAGATCGACGCGAACCGGCAGGAGTGGATCGAGACCTGGACCGACGTCGTGATCGGCTGACCTCGTGCCCGCCGGCCCGCCCGCCCCGACGACGACGGCGCCGCCCCCCTCGGCGGCGGTGCTCGTCCCCGCGGCGGGCCGGCCCGCGGGACCGCCGCCGTGGCGGGACCGGCTCGGCCGGGTGGGCACGGCCGCGGTGTGGACGCTGCTCGTCGTCGGGCCCCTCGCGTTCCTCACCGTCTTCTTCCTGTGGCCGGTGCTCGCCATCGTCGGGCGCGGGTTCGTCGCCGACGGCGCGCTCGACCTCTCCGCGTTCGAGGAGGTCTTCTCCCGCCCCCGGACCTGGCGCCTCATCGGACTCACCCTCGGGCAGGCGGCGCTCGGCACCGTGCTGTCCGTCCTGCTCGGCGTGCCCGGCGCCTACGTGCTCTACCGCTGCACGTTCCCCGGCCGGCGCGTGCTGCGCGCGATCGTGACCGTGCCGTTCGTGCTGCCGACCGTCGTCGTCGGCGTCGCGTTCCGCACCCTGCTCGTCGAGGGCGGGCCGCTCGGCGCCCTCGGCTGGGACGGGTCGCTCGCGGCCATCGTCGCCGCGCTCGTGTTCTTCAACTACAGCGTGGTCGTGCGGACGGTCGGCGGGATGTGGGCGCACCTCGACGACCGACCCGTCGACGCCGCGCGCGCCCTCGGCGCCCCGCCCTGGCGGGCGTTCCTCGCCGTCACGCTGCCCGCTCTCACGCCCGCGATCGCCTCCGCCGCCGCCGTCGTGTTCCTGTACTGCGCGTCGGCGTTCGGCGTCGTCCTCGTGCTCGGCGGGCCGCGGTTCGGGACCATCGAGACGGAGATCTACGTCCAGACCACCCAGTACCTCGACCTGCGCGCGGCGGCCGTCCTCTCGGTGGTCCAGCTCGTCGTCGTCACGGTGGCGCTGCGCGTCGCGGCGGTGACGCGCGGGCGTCGGGAGCGGGCGCTGCGGCTCGCGCCCGAGGGCGAGGGCGCCCACCCCGTGCGCCGCGGCGACCTTCCCGCCGTCGTCCTCACGGGCGCCGTCGTCGTGGGGCTGCTCGTCGCGCCGATGCTCGCGCTCGCCGTCCGGTCCCTGCGGACCGCCTCGGGGTGGGGGCTGGAGAACTACGCGCTGCTCGCCGGGACGGGGACGGGGAACGCGCTCGTCGTGCCGGTGTGGGACGCGCTGCTCACCTCCCTGCGGATCGCCGTCGACGCGACCGTGCTGGCGCTCGCCGTCGGCGGGGCGGTCGCCGTCGTGCTGTCGCGACGGCCGCGGCGGGCGGGGGTGCGGGGCGCGCTCGCGACGCTCGACCACCTGGTCATGCTCCCGCTGGGGGTGTCCGCGGTGACGGTCGGCTTCGGGTTCCTCGTCACCCTCACCCGGGCGCCGCTCGACCTGCGCTCCTCGCCGGTGCTCATCCCGATCGCGCAGGCCGTCGTCGCGGTTCCGCTGGTCATCCGGACCGTCCTGCCGGTGCTGCGGGCCATCCCCGAACGCCAGCGGGAGGCCGCGGCGGTGCTGGGCGCGAGCCCGCGGCGGGTCTTCGGCGCCGTCGACCTGCCGGTGCTCGGGCGCTCGGCCGGGCTCGCCGTGGGCTTCGCGTTCGCGATCAGCCTGGGCGAGTTCGGGGCGACGTCGTTCCTGGCACGCCCGGAGAGCCCGACGCTGCCCGTGGTCATCTACCGGCTCATCGGCCGGCCCGGGGCGGAGAACCTCGGCATGGCGATGGCCGCGTCCGTGGTCCTCGCGGTCCTCACGACGGTCGTCATGCTGGTCGCGGAGCGGCTGCGCGTCGGGACGGCGGACGAGCTGTGAGCACACCCCGCCCCACCCCGCCGAACGCACCTTTGGTCGGCCCAACCGACGATCTGGGCCGACCAGAGGTGCGTTCGGCGGAGGGGGCGGGCCTCGCCGTCGACGGCGCCACGGTCCGCTTCGGGACGACGACGGCGCTCGCCGGCGT
>JBDIAU010000016.1:0-15306 GCA_039812565.1 Beutenbergiaceae bacterium | reverse complement strand
GGGCAACGTCTTCACGCCCGACCTGATCTCGACGTGGATCGACTACAAGCGCAGCCACGAGGTGGACCCGATCCGTCTGCGGCCGCACCCCCACGAGTTCGAGCTCTACTACGACGTCTGAGCACCACGGCGCCCCTCACCTGCCCGAACGCTCGTGAGGGGCGCCCGTAGTCCGCAGAGAGTCCGCGCGAGCCGCCAGCACCGAATCGACGGCGGCCCGCGTGGACTCTTCTGTGTCGGGCCACAGGTGCGCGTAGGTGTCGAGCGTCGTCTTCGCCGACGCATGCCGCAGCCGCGCCTGCACGACCTTCACGTCCGACCCCGACGAGATCAGCAGCGACGCGAAGTAGTGCCTCAGGTCGTGGAAGCGGAACCCCTCAGGCATCCCCGCCGGCCCCCGAGCCTCGCGCACCGCGCGCTCGAGCTGCCACGGGCCGACCTGCTCACCGAACGGCGACTCGAGGACCCACGTCCGCTCCCCCGCCCCGAGCGACAGGTCGAGGGCCAGCCTCCGCGGAATCGGGATCGGCGTCCGCGAGACCTCCGTCTTGAGCGGGTCAGCCGGGTACTGCACCGCTGGCGAGACGACGCCGCGCATGAAGTCGACGTCGACGACCCGCAGCCCGCACACCTCCGCCGTCCTCAGCCCCGCGAACGCCCCGAGCAGGATCGCCCCACGCAGGTGCTCCGGCATCGCGTCGTGTAGCGACCACACCTGATCGGTGCTCGCCACGAACGGACGCTGCCTGCCCGCTCCGGGTGAGGTGCGCCGGCTGCACGGATTCCGCGCGATCACGCCGTCGTGCACCGCGTCCGACATGATCTGCGACAGGCGCGAGTGCAGCGCGTAGACGTAGGAGTCGGCCGCGCCGTCCGCCTTGAGCTTCGACGTCCACGAGCGGACGTGCGACGGTCGCACCGCGGCGAGCTGCATCGGGCCGAACGCCGCCCGGATCTTCGCAACGTGGACCTCGGCCTGGCGCACCGTCGAGGTCCGGCGAGTCCGGTACCCGTCGAGCCAGACGTCGCACCACTCCCCCACCGTTGTCCTCGCCGTCTTCGGGTCGACGTACGTCCCCGCGACGACCGACGCCGTGACCTCGTCGAGCCACGCCTTCGCCTCACGCTGCCGCGGGAAGTGCCGCGCGTGCTCCTTGCCCGCCGCGTCCCGGTAACGGGCGCGGTACCGGCCGTCAGGGCGCTTCTGGATCGACGCCACCTACCGGCGCCCCTTGCGCTCGCGCACCGCGGCACGCATCGTCTCGCGGACCCGTTCGACGAGCACCTCCGGCGCCGTCTTGCTGAGCACCGCTTCTGAGGCCTCGCGCAGGGCGGAGGGCACGTCGTCGCGCTCGCGGAGCACGTCTTCGAGTATGTCTCGACGAACGGCGAGGTGCTCCGCTGCGTTTAGCACGTTCTCGTGGGAGCCGGCCACCATGCCGATGAATCCGCGTACGACCTTCTCGCCTTCGGACACCGCGGCTGCGTCGCCCGCAATCGCATCGAGCGTCGCGTCGAGAACCTCCGCTATCACTGCACCCTCTGTGAGCTTGAGGGCCCGCTGGCCCTTCTCGACTTTGAGGATGGTCTGCGGGTAGAAGCCCGTCAGCCCACGTCTTCTCAGCTCGGCCGCCAGCTCCGCTTGCGTCATCTGCCGGGACTCGCGCAGCTCCCGAAGGCTGCGCCCAACTACCTCATCCCGACTCACCATGCGCCACACCGTACACCGACTCACCCGTTTGGCACCATCAATCACCAACGATCCTGGTGGTACTGTTCTGGCACCGCACCAGACGTGCCGTCCTGGCACCGCGTGCGCCGAGACAAGAGAGGGGCCGAAGCCCGATGGTCGGCAGCAAAGTCATGAAGCTTCGCGAGGTGTCCGAGCGGACCGGGGTCCCCGAAGCGACCCTCCGCTGGTGGCGGCACGTCGATCGCGGGCCGAAGTCGTTCACGATCGGCCGGCGCGTCGCCTATCTCGAGTCCGACGTCGACGCGTGGCTCGCCGGGCAGTACTCGACGGGCGTCCGTGGCGGTGACGCCGCGTGAGCCGCCGCCGGCGCCGACCCTCCACCTTCCACCCCTCGAACATCTACCCCGGGCCCCGAGGCGGCCTCATGTTCCACAGCGCAGGCTGCCGGGTCGACGGCGGCCCCGGCGTCGACGACTGCCGCAAGTGCGAGGCCGCGGACCCGCCCGGCGACGTCGAACGTCTCCTCGAGCAGATCTCCGCGCACTCGAAGGTCCGCATCTGGTGACCGCGCAACCGCCCGAACTCTGGCCCCGCGCGCACGTCGCCCGCGTCACCGTCGACCGGCGCGGCATCCGCACCGTCACCGTGAACTGCCCCTGGTGCCACCGCGCTCACACCCACGGCTGGCCGACCACCGACCCCGACGTCGGGCTCCGTCACTCCCACTGCCGCAAGAACCCCGGCCTCGTCTACCGGGTCACCGGCGAACACCTCGCCTGGCGCAAGTACCAGGCCGGCCGATGGTGAGCGGCGCCCCCGTCGTCGTCCTCCTCGCCGACGAGCTCGACGAGGAACGCGACGCCGCGTTCTGGGCCGGCGTCGAGTTCCAACGCCGGTACGAGACCCACGTCAGGGACCTCGTCGACGCGATCACGAAGCCTGCGCCCCGCCCCGAGGCAACCGGCGACCTCGCACACCGCCTCAACGGCATCCGCAATGCCGGGCACCTCCTCGCAACCATCCGCGACGCCGCCGGCCCCGCAGCCCTCACCCGCTACTGCCACGCCTCCTGGGAGCTGCCGCGGTGAGCGACACCTACGAAGCCGACACCACCACCTGGTGCGACCGGCACGCCGACACCCGCACCACCTGCGGATGCCCCTACCTTGAGCCGGCAGAACGTGAAGGCGACACCCACGGCCAAGTCCGCATCGCGTACCGCCTCGCCCGCGAACACCGTGGACGGATCCTCCACGTCCACGGGCTCGGCTGGCATACCTGGGACGGCACCCGCTGGGTCGAAGACCAACGCGGCGCCGCTACCCGCGCCGTCCTCGACACCCTCCGCATCGCCCTCGCCGAATCTCTGACCGACAAGGACCTCCGCGCCGACGTCCGCCGCTGCGAATCCGCGTCCGGCGTCCGTGGCGTCCTCGACATCGCCGCCGCACTCCCCGCCTTCGCCTGCACCATCGCCGACCTCGACGCCGACCCCTACCTCCTCAACGTCGCCAACGGCACGTACGACCTGAGCAACCACGCCCTGCGCCCCCACAACCCCGCCGACCGGATCACCAAGGTCTGTGCCGCCGCGTGGGACCCCGACGCCACGGGCCCCGCATGGGCGCGCTTCCTCGCCACGTCCCTGCCTGACACCGACGTCCGCGGCTTCCTCCAGCGCTACGTCGGACACGCCCTCGTCGGCACGGTCCTCGAGCACCACCTCGCGATCCTCACCGGCGCCGGGCGCAACGGGAAGGGCGTGTTCTACGGGGCCGTCGCGCACGCCCTCGGCGACTACGCCGTCAGCGCCGAACCCGACCTCTTCATGCACCGCGACGGCGCCCACCCCACCGGCGAGATGGACCTCCGCGGTGCCCGGTGGGTCGTCGTCTCCGAGTCCGACCGCGGCCGCCGCCTCGCCGAAGCCACCGTGAAACGCCTCACCGGCGGCGACCGCATCCGCGCACGCCGGATGCGGCAGGACTTCGTCGAGTTCCCCGCCTCCCACACCGCGGCCCTGGTGACCAACCACCTGCCCAAGGTCTCCGGGGATGACCCCGCCCTCTGGTCACGCCTGCGCGTCGTCCCGTTCGACGTCGTCGTCCCCGAGGACCAGCGCGACCCGCACCTCCCCGAGAAGCTCCAGCTCGAGGCCGACGCGGTCCTCGCGTGGGCGATCGACGGGTGGTCCGAGTATCGAACGGGTGGCCTCGCCGACCCTGACGCCGTCACCCGCGCCACTTCGGACTACCAGACCGCGTCCGACGCAGTCGCACGCTTCCTCGCCGAGAGGTGCTTCACGTCCGGCGCCGTGTCCGTCAAGTTCGCCGACCTGTACGCCGAGTGGGTGAAGTGGCAGACCGACGAAGGCGCCGACCCGATGAGCCGGCGCGCGTTCGGCGACGCCCTCGACAAGACCGGGCACGCCAGCGTCCGAGGATCCGGGAACGTCGCCTACCGGCAAGGCGTCGCCCTGCGCGTCGAGTCCGAGGACGAGCCGTGGAGTTAACCAAGTTACTCAAGTTACTCACGATCCGGTTCCGCCCTAACGCGCGCGCCCGATCAGTTCATACCTGAGTCGAGTAACTCCTTAACTACAGGCCCCTGACCAGCGGAGATGCAGCACGTGGCTGAGCACGACTGGCGTGACCTCCTCGACGACCCCCACATCGAGACCGTCATCAACCGTGCCCTCCGGGCCGGACGCGACCGCTACTGGCGCCGCAACGACGCACTCCTGTACGACGACCTCACCTCGTGGATCTGGGACCGCGCCGTCGACATCGCCCTGTGGTTCGACGTCACCCGCTTCACCGACGTCACCAACCCCCGCGACCTCTGGCACGCCGTCCTCTACACCCAGCTCGTCAAGAGCATCCGACGCGGCGACCACCTCGAGCACGCCCTCGGCAACCACGGCTCCGACCAGGACCTCGCGATGCGCGCCCAGAAGTCCATCCAGGCTGAGGAGGAACGACTCGGCGACGCCGCCTGGTCGCACGCCCTCTTCCGGCACGCCATCACCCAGGCCGACCCCCTCGGCGTCGTCCTGCGCCTCGAGCACCTCGAACGCCTCGCGAGGAAGGCCCACAACGCCGCCCGGCACGGGCTGCACAACCCGACCGAGCACGACGGCCTGTGCGTCGAACCGATGTGCCTGCGCCCCGTCCTGCCCAACGCCCCCCAGTGGGGCCGCTGCTCAGTCCACTACGCCAAGGCCCGGGAGCTGTGGATCGTCGGCACATGCACCGTCGACGGGTGCACGGGGCCGGCGAAGGCCCGCGGCCTGTGCCCCACCCACTACGCGCAGGAACGCCGCACCGACACCACCACGCCCCGATGCTCCATGCCCGACTGTGAACGCCCCGCCCGCACCCGGGGCCTGTGCGAATCCCATTACTCCATCGCCCACCAGAACGGCACCCACACCCAATACACCGCACCCGTGAAAGCGCCGAAGCAATGCGGCGTCCCCGGGTGCGGTAAACCCACCAAGGCGCGCGGAATGTGCAACGCGCATTACCTCGCTGACAGGAAGGCGCGACGACGGTGAGCCGCCCCTGGTCCGGCAGTGCGGTACGCCGCGAACGCGCACGCTGGGCGCCACGCCTCCCCGTCCCCTGCTGCCGCTGCTCCCGCCCCGTCATCCCCGACCCCACCAAGCCGCACGACGGGTGGCAGGTCGACCACTGGCCCATCCCCCGCGAGCTCGGCGGCACCGACACGTGGCCCGCGCACAGCGCCTGCAACCTCTCCGCCGGCGGCCGGCGCGGCGCGCAGATCACCAACACCCGACGCGCCCAGGCCACGACGCCGCCGACGTCGACGAGCTCGACCGTGCGCATGGCCCCCGAACCCGAACGAAGGATCCGACCCCGATGGTGACCCTGACTCCTCTTGCACCCCCCGTTCTTGGACCCGCTGACAGCCCGCGCGTGGCGTCCTCTCCGCTTGTGTGTGTGGCGTGAGCCGGCCGGCGTACGCGTCGGCGACGCCGGCGGCGACGGACCTCACGGCCGCGCGGATCGGGGCCGACATGCTCGGGATGCCGTTGACGGCGCAGGGGGAACGGGTCGCTCGGCTCCTGGAGGCGCGGCGGGGGGCCGGGGTTCGGTTCGACACTGCCGTCATCGAGATGCCTCGCCGCGCGGCGAAGACGACGAGCGTCTGGTCGGTGCTGATCGGGCGGGCGGTGACGCGTCCGGGGTACCGGTGCGTGGTGACGGCTCAGTCGGGAACGATCGCGTCGAGCATCATCCTCGAGCACGGCAGCATCCTCGAGGCGCGGGGGTACCGGGAGGACGGGACGCTGCGCCTGTACCGCAACGGCGGGCGGGAGAAGATCGAGTTCGAGAACGGGTCGCGCATCTGGGTGGTGCCGCCGGAGGCGGGGGCGGTGCGGTCGGCGGCTGCGGACGACATCGTGATCGACGAGGCCGGGGAGCATGAGGGGCAGCGTGGGCAGGACTTCCTCGACGCGGTCCGGCCTCTGCAGGACACCCGCGGTCCGCTGGCCCAGCTCGTCGTCGCCGGGACGCCGGGACGCACGCGGGACGGCATGTTCTGGAACCTCCTGCAGGCCGGGCGGAACCGCACCGACCGGGACCTCGGGATCCTCGACTACTGCGCCAGGGACGATGACGACCCGGACGACGAGCGGGTCTGGCGCCGGGTGCACCCGGGGATCGGGTCGTTGACGACGATGGCCGTCGTCCGCAAGCGGCGGGCGAGCATGGACCTGGTGAGCTTCGCCCGGGAGTACCTGTGCCTGTGGCCGACGGACGCGGCGACGGGCGCTCTGGACGTGGCGGCGTGGGGGCGGGCGGGTGAGGACTTCCCGGCGTTCCGGCCGGAGCGGTCGGTCATCGCGATCGACGCGTCGAAGGAGCAGACGTGCGCGGCGGTGGTCGAGGCGTGGCGTGGGGACGACGGGAAGGCTCGGCTCGAGGTCCTGGCGTTCCGGCCTGGCGTCTCCTGGGTGGCGAGGTTCGCCCACAAGGCGGCGCTCGCGGCGCGGGCGCCCGTCGTCTTCGACGAGATCGGCGGGAACGTGACCATCGCGGCCGAGCTGCGCCGGCTGCGCCCCTCGGTCAAGGTCGAGCCGTTGAAGACCCTGCATGTGGGTGGCGCCGCCCAGCTGCTGGCGACGGAGGTGCGGGAGGGACGGGTCGTGCACTTCGACCAGCCGGACCTCACGTCCGCCGTCGAGTCCGCTTCCTGGCGACCTCTGGGGCGGGACGGGCGGGCGTTCGGCCGCCGGCCGGGGTACGGGGAGATCAGCCCCGTGGTGGCCGGGTCGTTCGCGCTGTGGGCGTTCGACCAGCAGAAGCCGCGGTCGAGGGCGCGGCTCATCGTCGCCTGATCTGACACGGACCGGACACGCCGTCAGATCGTTAATGACGTCGGAACGTTTCGATGTCATGATGTGCGGGAGATGGGGTTGTTCTCCGCGTTCCGCCTGGCGGCTGGCGTTCTGAGCCAGTCGCCGCAGATGAGCGTCCCGGCGCAGGTCGCGTCCCCGACGGGGCCGGCGCTCGCGGGCAACATCGTCCTGGCCGACCTCGGCGCCGCGGCCGCGTACATGCCGGCCCAGCGGTGGGAGGCGATGTCCCTGCCGGCCTTCGCTGAGGCCCGGGACCTGGTCTGCACGACGATCGCCCGGTTCCCCCTCAAGGCGTACCGCGGCGAGGCGGCGCTCGCCGAGCAGCCGACGTTCCTGTACCGCACCGACACCGACGCCTCCCCGTACCTGCGGATGGTCTGGACGATCGAGGACGTGGCCCTCGGCGGCTGGTCCCTGTGGGCCGTGAACCGGGGCGCGGACGGGCGGATCCTCGACGCCGCCCGGGTCGACCCGTCGCTGTGGCGCTTCGACGCCGTCGGGCGCATCGAGGTCGGCGGCCGCGTCGTCGACCGCTCCGAGGTGCTCCTGTTCGGCGGGGACAACGAAGGCCTGCTCGTGCGGGGCGCCCGGACGATCCGCACCGCTCTGGACCTCGAGGACTCCATCGCGTCCCGGGTGCGCTCGCCGATCCCCGTCACCGAGCTGCACCAGACGGACGAGAACGCCGAGATCACCCAGGCCGAGGTCGAGGAGATCATCGCGAAGTACCTCGAGCGGCGGCGCTCCCCGGAGGGCGCCGTCCTCTACACGCCGCCCGGGATCGAGTTCAAGGTGCACGGGCAGGTCTCCGCTGACCTGGCCGTCGCCGCCCGCAACGCCGCCGCCCTGGACCTCGCCCGGCTGTGGGTGATGCCCGGCGCCCTGGTCGACGCCACCGCGACGGCGTCCGAGTCCAGGACGTACCAGAACGACGGGCAGACCCGGTCGTGGTTCCTGGACCAGGTGATCCGCCGGTACGCCGCCCCGATCGAGGCCCGCCTGTCCATGGACGACGTCGTCCCGCGCGGGCAGCGCGTCGCGTTCGACTTTGCCGAGCTCGTCGGCCCCGAGACCGGCGCCGGCCCCACCCTGGAGGACTGAGGCACGTGAAGACCCTGCAGATCGAGACCGGGGACCTGTTCGCCGCCGTCGCCGAGCGCACCGTCACCGGCCTGCTGCTGCCGTACGGCGAGACCGGGCGCACGAACCTCGGCCGCATCAGCGTGAAGCCGGGCGCCGTCGCGATCCCCCGGGACCCGTCCGTGGTCACCTTCAACCTCGACCACGACCGCGCCCAGCCCGTCGGGCGAGCGACCCACCTCGAGGAGACCGCCGCCGGGATCGTCGGCACCTTCGCCGTCGCTGCGACCGACGAGGGCGACCAGCTCCTCGCCGAGATCTCCGACGGCACCCGCACCCGCCTGTCCGCCGAGGTGTCCAACCTCGTCATCCGGGCCGGGCAGATCGTCTCCGGGCGCCTCTTCGGCGCCGCGGCCGTCCCGCAGGGCGCGTTCCCGTCGGCCGCCCTGGTGGCCGCGGACTACTCCGAGACCGTGACCGTCGACTCCACCACGACGGTCGAGGACAACGACGGCACCACCCGGACCGTCACCGAGCACCGCCAGACCACGTACGAGATCACGACCCCAGAGGGCGACGAGCCCACGGACCAGGAGGACACCACCATGGGCGACACCCTCACCGCCACCCAGCAGACCCAGACGCCGGCCACGGCCCCCGTCGGCACGTTCGCCGCCCCGGCCAACGCGAACCGGACGGCCCGCCCGACGAGCGCGGCGAACCTCTTCGCCTCGATCGCGCAGGCCCACGCGTCCGGCAACATGCACCTGCTCGCCGCCCTGGACAACGCGATCCAGGCCGACGTCATCGCCACCCAGCCCCAGCAGTGGCTCGGCGAGATCTACAAGTCCCGCACCTACGCCCGCCGCTACGGCCCGCTCGTCACCCCGGGCACCCTGACCGCCCTCAAGGCCACCGGGTGGAAGTTCACCGCCGGGAAGACCCCGACCGTGGCGGACTACGCCGGGTTCCCCGCCCAGCCCACCTCGACCGAGGTCAAGACGGAGGCCGTCGAGGTCACCGCGTCCCGCCTGGCCGGCGCCGGCGCGATCGACCGGGCGTTCGTCGACTTCCAGACCCCCGGCTTCTGGGAGGGCTACTACCGGGAGTGCACGAACGACTACGAGCGGAAGGTCGACGCGAAGGTCCCCGCCGCGCTCGCCGCAGGCGCGACCGCGGTCGACGCGGGCGCCGTCCCGACGGACGTCTCGACCGCCGCCTCGTACATCGTCGACGGCGCCCTGGCGATCCTGGACGCCGAGATCGGCCTCCCCACGTTCGCGATCGTCGGGTCGGGCCTGTACCGCTCGCTCCTGCTGACCCGCAAGGACGACGCCCTCGAGTACCTCTCGATCGCCCTCGGCGTCGAGGCGGGCGACCTCGCCGGCTTCCGCATCATCCCGTCGAGTCTGGCCGCGTTCACCGGCAAGGTCCTCGTCGGCGCGAAGGACGCCGCCACCCTCTTCGAGCTCCCGGGCGTGCCGATCCGCGTCGACACGGTCAACATCGGCACCGGCGGCGTCGAGACCGGCGTCTTCGGCTACTACGCCACCCTCATCAACAACGCGGCCGGCCTCGCCCTCGTCGCCCCGGCCGGCTGATCGTCGTGACGATCAAGACGCGGACGGTCACGGTCGGGGACACCCCGACCCTGATCGCGTCACCCTCCGGGGGTGACGCGGAGGTCTACCAGACGCTCTGGGACCGGGTCCCGACCCCGCCGAGCGTCGACTGGCTGGAGGCCGTCGAGGTGTTCCTCGGCGGACCGGACGTCACGACCGTGACCGGGCGGCCCCTCGCCGCGCGGGACGACGTCGCCGGGTCGATGACCTTCGGGTACCGGCCGCAGGAGGCCACTGACCTCCTGTACGGCGTCGCCCCGACCGGGAAGACGGCCAAGGTGCGGGTCTTCGAGGTCGGGAAGGTCTGACCCATGGCGTGGACCGGGTGGCTGGTGACCGGGGGCGGCGACGTCGACGCGTACTGGCCGAACTGCGACCTCGACGGCGACGAGCTGTACGTCGTCCTGGCCGCGGCTCGCGAGCAGTGCGTGGCGTTCGCCCCCTCGGCGCCCTCCGGTGAGGACGTCGAGGTCCCGGAGTCCTGGCGCCTGGCCCAGGCGATGCAGGCCCGCGCCCTGTGGCGCTCCGCCGTCGCCGGCGGCGGGAACCGCATCGGCGGGGAGGACCTCGGCGTCACGGTCTTCCCGATGGACTGGACCGTCAAGGCCCTCCTGCGCCCGAAGGCCGGGAAGCCGGTGATCTGGTGAACCTGCGCCGCACCCTCGCCGACGCGCTCGCCGCCGCCCTGCCCGCCTACCGGGTGATGGGGTACGCCACCGAGCTCGACGCCGTCACCCGCCCGACGGTGCTGCTGTGGGTCTCGCTCATCGAGCCGTTCGAGACCTTCGGGCTGGACTACCTCAAGGTCACGTTCGAGCTGTGGGTCGTCATCGGCTCGCAGGATCCCGAGCGGGCGAACGACGACGCCGACGACGCCCTGACCGACGTCCTGACCGCCCTGCAGCCCCTGGACTACGTCGACTGGACGAGCGCCGAGCGGGGCGTCCTGTTCGACGCCCACCACGGATACCGGATCACGGCGCAGGCCGTGGCACAGATAGGAGCCTGACCATGGCCGTCATCCCCCTGGCCTCCCCGTACTCCCTCAAGACCGCGACGTTCGCCGTCGAGGCCGACGACTTCACCGCCGCCGTCGGCGGCGTCGAGTTCCAGCCGTCGACGTCGTCCTCGACGTTCCGCAGCATCGGTGGGGACGTCTACCGCGACCAGGCGATCGCCGAGTGGGCGTGCGCTATCACCCTCGCGCAGGACCTCGCCCCCGCCGGCCTGCTCCGCTACCTCCTGGACCACGAGGGCGAGGAGAAGACCGTCGTCTTCACCCCCAAGGCCGCCGGCCCGACCGTCACCGCGGACCTCATCATCTCCCCGGCTTCGATCGGCGGCACCGCCGGAGCCGATCGGGCCACGTCGTCCGTCACCCTCGCCGTCGTCGGCAAGCCGATCTTCGACGACACGCCCTGACCCCAGCCCGGTGGGCGGGACGTGACCGCCGCCACCCGTCCCGCCCACCGCACCAACCGCCACCCGGGGAGGAGGCATCCGCATGGAGACCATCCCCCTGCGAGCCGTGGCGCTCCGAGACGCAGTCCTCACCGTCGCCGACGACGCGTACACCGCGGGCGTCAACGAGGTCACGTTCGTCCCCGAACCGGAGTGGGAGTGGGACCAGCCCCTCCACGGCGATCCTGAGCCCGCGATCGTCGGAGTCCGCTGGTCCGTCGTCCTCGGCTACGCGCAGGACTTCTCCACCCCGAAGGCCCTCGCGATCTACCTCGTGGAGAACGCCGCCCAGCGGCGCACGCTGACGTTCACGCCGAGGGCCGGTGGCCGACCGGTCACGGCGGACGTCCTCATCATTCCCGGCCGTCTTGGCGGCCCGTCCGGTGAGCTTCTGGCCGCTACGGCCGAGATGCCCGTGTACGGGCGCCCTGTGGTGGGTGAGGTCCCGGCTGCGGCGACGGCCGCCGTCCCAGCCACGCCCTTGGGCGGCGACACCTACGCGACGCCCTGGGTGGTGTGAGGACGTGCGCGGGTTCCTGTCCGTGCGGGACGAATCCGCGCGGGAGCTGCAGGCCGCCGTCCTGGCGTTCAAGTCCGCGGACCGCGACCTCAAGCGGGAGATCAACAAGGCCACCCGCGACACCATGAACCCGGTCTGGCGGGCCCTGGTGCAGGCGAACCAGGCGGGGACCGACGCCATGACCGGCCGCATGCTCGGCGGTGGAGTGCGCATCGCCGCCGGGAACCCACCGATCGCCAAGGCCGCACAGTCCACCCGCCGCGTCGGCAAGCGCAAGGACCTGGTCCCGGCCTCCGACTACGGCCCGTGGGAGTTCGGCGTCCCCAACCGCAACCAGGTCAGCGTGTACGAGCGGCGCTCGCCCAAGGGCCGGGTCCACCAGGTGCGCCGGCGCACGATGCGGGGCCTGCCGCGCCGCCACCAGGACGGCCGCGTGGTCTACCCCGCGTTCGCTGAGATCGCCCCCCGGATGGTGTCGCTGTGGGTGCA
Source organism: Beutenbergiaceae bacterium (assembly GCA_039812565.1). Lineage (GTDB taxonomy): Bacteria > Actinomycetota > Actinomycetes > Actinomycetales > JAHECE01 > JAHECE01. The sequence continues at coordinate 3,055 of JBDIAU010000016.1, read as the reverse complement.
GCTCATCGTGCGGAAGTACCACGACGCCGCCGAGAGGAAGAGGTCCTGACCCGTGGGCAAGGGCATCAACATCGAGTTCGTCTCCGACGTGCGCCGGTTCCTCGGCGGCACCAAGGACGTGTCCAAGGCCCTCGACGACGTCTCCGACAGCCTCGACGGGCTCGCCCGCGACGCGGCCCGCTCCGGGGAGAAGCTCGGCGACGAGCTGACCGACGGGGCCGACGCCGGCGCCGACGCCGCCCGCGACCTCGAGCGGAAGTTCAAGGACACCCTCGACACCGTCCGCGACGACTCCCGCAAGGCCGGGGACGACCTCGGCCGGCACATCAAGGACGGCACCGACGACGCCTCCTCCGGGTTCGACGACGTCAAGGACGAGGCCAAGGACTCCGCCCGCGAGGTCGCCGCCTCGTTCGACGGGTCCATGGACGGCGTCGTCGGCGGCGTGCAGGAGCTCGCAGCGAACCTCGGCGGCCTCGGCCCCGTCGGCGCCGCCGCGGGCCTGGCCGCGGCCGCCGGCGCCGGGGCGATGTACGAGGCGTGGCGCACGAACGCCGAGCTCGCCGAGGAGCGGGTCTCCTCGATGTACGACGACATGCTCGAATCGGGCAACAACTACCTGTCCGAGTCGTACGTCATGAGCGAGGTCGGCAAGATCGTCCAAGGCCTCGAGGGCGCGACCACCTCGCTGGGCACCGTCCGGGAGATCGTCGACAGCACCGGCCTGGACATGGGCACCGTGCTGCGCGCGTTCTCCGGGGACGCCAGCGCGTACGAGAAGGTCATGGTCGCTCTGACGTACAAGGAGCAGGAGCAGGTCGAGGCCCTCGACTCGGGCCGGTTCGCGACGGCGGAGCTGCGCCAGGAGCTCGAGGGAGCCGGCGCGGCACAGGGTAAGGCGACCGAGGCCGTCACCCTGGCCCGGGAGGCGCAGACCGCGTCCGCTGAGTCCCTGCGCGACTACCAGGCAGCGCTCGCCGGTGTCGACGACATCGTCACCGACACCAACAACACCATCCTGGAGAACTCCAAGACCTGGGCCGGGAACGAAGAGCAGCTCCGCACCGAGAACCTCGCCGCCCTCGCCGACATGGCCGGCCGCCTCGACGGCGTGAACCAGGCCGCGAAGGACGCCGGCCTGACCGGATCCGAGCTCACCGTGGTGCAGCAGCAGCAGTACGACGCGTTCATGACCGCGGCGACCGGCGCCGGGCTGTCCGAGGACGCCGCCCGAGACCTGGCCGCGCAGTACGGCCTCATCCCGCCGAACGTCACCACCGGGTTCTCCACCCCGGGCCTCGACCAGGCCATGGACAAGGCGCGGGACTACGCCGCGATGCTCGACGGGATCTCCCCCACCAAGACGGTCACCTTCGAGGGCCGGGTCCTCGGCTCGGCGCGGATCATCGGGATCAACCCCGCGACCGGGCAGCCGATCTACGGCGCCGCGTACGCCTCCGGCGGGTACGTCGACGGCGAGGGGTCGGGCACCTCTGACGACGTCGAGGCACGCCTCTCCCGCGGCGAGTACGTCCTCGACGCGCAGACGGTGCAGCGCATCGGCGCCGGGCGTCTCGACCAGATCAACAACGGGCAGGCGCCACCGTCGCGGCCGGCCGCCCCGTCGGGGCCTCACATCACGATCAACGTGTCAGCGGACTCCGAGATGGCCGCCGACTACGCGGACGGCGTCGCCCGGGCGATCACCCGCCGTTTCCGGGACTCCCTCGCCATGCACCAGCTCTCGGGCCGCATCTGACCCCCGCGTCCCGGGCTACCTGGGCACCTCCCGGTACAGCTCAAGCAGGAGCGCCTGCTGGCGGGCGCAGATGGCCACCAGGGTGCCGATCTGCTCGTCCAGCGATGTCAGGTGGAGCCGTAGCACCTCCTCGATGCTCCTCGGCGCCTGGGCGCCCTCGACCTCGGCCATGTACGTCGTCGCGAAGAGGTCAGCGCTGGCCTGTACGAGGTCAGCGACCTGCTTGCCCACCCGGTCGTAGTACTCCGTGAGCGTCTCCCCGGGTTCGCGCAGGTACGGGGCCGGGTCCTCGTCGTCGTCCATGCTCGTCACGCTACCGGCGGCCGCGGTGCAGGACGGCACAGCGGAACACGGTGCGTCCGCCGGTGTGGACCCAGCCGGCGGGGTGCTGCCGGTTCATGACGCACCACTGGACGGGGCAGTTGTCGCAGACGTTGCGGGACGGCGCGAGCGGGGCGACTGGCGCCGGGGGCGCGCTGCCGCGTCGGCGGATCATCAGACGCCCGCCTCGGGCTTGTACAGGCCCCGCGCCTGGCGCCCGTTCCAGATGATCGGCTCACTCCGGCGCCACGACTCGGCGCACTCCGACGGCAGGAGCCACATCCAGGCGCGCTCGAGCGAGTCGATGCGCAGGCTCACGGACAGGTCGGCCGCCAGGGTGACCTCGAACGAGCAGTCGTCGGCGTACTGGACGATGTGCACCGTGCCGCCCTGCGGCTGCCCCTCGAGCACCGGGACGCCGAGGCGCTCGAACATCGCGAGGTTCGCCGCCAGGAGCTCCTGGTCCTGCGCGTCCTCGACGTCGTAGTGGTAGTTCTCGTGGTCCTCGACGGCCTGCTCGTAGTCGGCCTCGTCGTCGGCGGTCGCGCCGGCGGGCAGGACGATGGTGATGCCGTGCTCGGGGCACTCGTACCGGGCGCCGCCGCGGCGCCCGTCGGGGGTGGGGTCGTACACGGTCGTGGCGGTGGTGGTGGTGCTCATGGTGGGGGTTCCTCTCAACGGGGGGTGGGTGGTGGGTACGGGATCGCGATCTGGCGCGCGCAAACACGCGAGTCCGCGATGAGTCCGCAGGACTCGCGTGTTTGCCAGGAATGGTGAAGGTGTGGCGTTGCGGCGTCTCCGCAGATCAGGGCAGCATTCCAACGCTCGCCAACCATCCCCCACCGTTGGCGGATAGTTCGAGCTCTACTACGACGTCTGACGGGCCTCGCCGGGCGCGCTTCGGCCCGCCCGGCGTCCCGGACCACCGCGACGGCGGACTCCCGACCCGGGGGTCCGCCGTCGTCGTCCGTGGGG
>JBDIAU010000015.1:0-15365 GCA_039812565.1 Beutenbergiaceae bacterium | reverse complement strand
TGAGCCCCTGCCGCGCTCGCAGTGGCTGGTGGCGGGGACGGTCCCGACGACGCGGATCGTCCTGGAGATCACGGACACGGGGTGAGGCGGGCCGCTCCCGCACGCACGCACTGGCCGACGATGATCAGGAGACACCTCGAGCGATGCCTTGGTGGCAGGCGTCCGACACGCACCACGACGACCCGATCTGGGCGGCCCTCGCGCAGGGCAGCCCGGACCGGGTCGACCGCCTGCAGGCGGCGTGGAGCCGGTGCATGAGCATCGCGTCGCGCCAGCGCTCGGACGGGTACCTGACGGCGTGGTCGGCGCTGGCGCAGTGCCATGGCCGGCAGGCGACGCTCGACCTGCTGTGCTCCCAGCCGCTCGCCGACGTCGCGCCGCTGGTCCACCGCCGCGGCGACGAGTGCGACTGCCTCGAGGAGACCTGGCGTGAGGGGTACGACCTGCGCCTGCATGCCTTCCTGAAGCGCAACCCCTCGCGCCGTGAGAACGACCGCAACGGCACCCAGAAGCGCGAGCGGGACGACCCGCGGATCCGCGACCAGGTCTACCGCCGCGACGGCGGCTGCTGCCGCTACTGCGAGTCGGGTCCGATCCCGCGCAAGGGCATGGGCCGCGCGAGGGACCGCCGTCGCGTCCTGCACCTGGACCACGTCGACCCCGACCGCATGGCCGGCGCCGACCTGGCGAACCTCGTCACGTCGTGCGGGCGCTGCAACCAGCACAAGGGCAACCGGACGCCGGCCGAGGCGGACCTGGTCCTGCTGCCCGTCCCCTCGCCGCAGCGCGCCGCGGAGCTGCTCGCCCGCCCGGAGACGCTCAACGACCTGCGCACCGTGACCCCCGCCGAGGCGGCCGCCGCGGCCCTGCGCGACGCCCAGATCGACAACCTCGACAACGACATCGACAACGCCCCGACAACGCCCGGACAACGCGTCGAGGCGTTGTCGGGGCCGTTGTCGAGTCCGTTGTCCGTCACGGACGACGTCGACGTCGGCGACGGGCCCTCGACCGCCACGTCGACGGGACAGCCCTGCCCACAACCGCCCGGCGATGAGCCCGGACAACCCCCGACGTCGTCCTCGAGCTGTCTGGGGTCGGGTGGGGTCGGGAGACCGCCGCCCGGTCCTTGTCCGGAGCCCACCGGGCAGCCGGCCCGAGGGCCGACGGAGCGGGACATCTACCACCACAGATCCAGGCGAGAGGGGACCGGACCGTGAGACTCCAGACCTGCCAGCTCAAGGGGTGCACCCGCACGGTCCCGCCGGGGATGGGGATCTGCGGTGAGCACGCCGACGCCCTGCGCGCGGAGCTGCTGCTCGTGCCGCAGCTGGCGGAGGCGCTCGAGTCGGCCCGGTGCAAGCAGCTGCGGTTCCCGCCGTCGCCGACCGCTCGCCCGCGCCGGGAGGACGAGGCTGCGCTGCCGTTCTCCGAGACGGCGGCGGAGGTCGAGGCCGAGCTCGTCGTCGGGTTGCGGCGGGTCGCGGACGACGTCGCCCGGGCGCTCGGGTGGGCTCGGCCGCTGGACACGCCGGACTCGCTCGGGCCGTGGCTGGCCGAGCGGGTCAGCGAGATGCGGGCGGCCGACGCTGGCGTGGAGTGGGTCGAGCAGCTGCGGGTGGTGCTGCGCCGGGCGTGGCGCACGGTCGACGCCCCGCCGGAGGTCCGGTTCGCCGGCCCGTGCAACTCGGTCGTCGGGTACTGCGGCGCGCACCTGGTCGTCCAGGCAGGGGTGAGCTCGAGCGTGGTGGTGCACTGCCTGGGGTGCGGGGCCGAGCACGCGGCCGGCGGGCTGCGGGAGGAGTTCGGGCAGGCGTGGCTGGACTCGCCCGACGCTGCCGGCTCGACGCTGGACCTCGAGCATGTCGTCGCTGTCCTGGTCGACCACGACGTCCGGGTGACGTGCGGCGGTGCGCTGCGATGCCGGGAGGACTTGTGGGTGCCGGCTGGTACGGCGGCGGGGACGGTGAGGTGCCCGGCGTGCCGGGCGCAGGTCGACGTCGAGTCCCGGCGGACGTGGCTGCTGCAGCAGGTCGAGGACATGCTTCTGCCGGCGACCGAGCTCGCCCGGGCGATCGACGGCCTCGGCGTCCCGGTCACGCCGTCGACGGTGCGCTCGTGGGTCGCTCGCACACGGCTGGTCGCCAAGGGGCAGCGGATGGTCGGAGGTCGCGTCACGCCGGTGTACCGGGTCGGTGACGTCCTGGACCTGGTCAACGCTGAGGCCGCTCGCAAGGCTGCTCACGGCGCGTCGCGCCTCGGTGCTTGATGCCGCAACCTCGGGGTGCAACGCTGTGTTCTGTCATCCTCGCTAGAGGTGGATCAGAGCAGGGGCCCGCGCCGAGCGCGGGCCTTCGTGCTTCCCTGGCAGGGGAGGCCGGCCGCGCACCGTGAGGTGCGGCCGCGGGTGGCGGGCCTCGACCTTGAGGGGGGTCAAGGCATCGGAGCGTCGAGACGGCCCGACGTCGCCACCCGCTCAACCCAGGAGGTGACCCACGTGCCCTGCCTCGACTGCGGAACACCGGGCGTGCGGCACCTGTGCCGGCGCTGCCGGACGGTGCGGGAGCAGCGCCGAGGGTCGACCACCGAGCGTGGCTACGGCGCGACGTACCAGCAGCAGCGGGACGCGGCGCTCGATGGGGCGACGCACTGCACCCGGTGCGGTGAGCCGTTCACCGAGGAGAACCCGCCGACCGGAGGCCACGTCAAAGCGCTCCGCAATGGCGGCGGAACGGTCGAGGGAATCGAGCCGCAATGCCGCCGCTGCAACTTCGGGTGGCGCCGAACGGGTCTGTGACCTGCGGTGACACCCGGGGGGCGGGTCGAAAGTTCAGAATCGCGTCACCGCTCATGACCCGCGCCCGTGGAACGCGCACGCGCTCAGGTTGAAGTCATTTTTTTGGCTGGTTGCCGTTTCGGGGAGGCGAGGATGCCTGGTCCCCCGAAGCTGCCCCTGGAGGAGCGCCGCCGTCGAGGTCGCTCGGCGACGAGGGACTCCGGCGGTCGGCCGTTGCCGGCGCCGGGGAAGGTGATCCCGCTCAAGGGCGTCGACGGGGCGCTGCCGCCGGTGCCGGCGACCCTGGTCGCCGACGGTGCGGGCGCGGGGCGGTGGGAGCGGATCTGGCGTGAGGCGCGGTGGTTGTCCCCCGCGACCGACGCCGACGTCATCGCGCGGCTGTGCGAGCTCGAGGACCTGCGCGCGGCGATGAAGGTGGCGCTCGCTGACGAGGGCTTCTACGTCAAGGGCTCGATGGGCCAGCTGCGGCCGAACCCGCTGATCGCGCAGATCCGGGCGACAGAGGCGGCGATCGTGCGCCTGGAGCGGGAGTGCGGGCTGACGCCGGTCTCTCGCGGGTCGCTAGGCGTGGCCGAGGTCAAGGCGCCGGAGGCGAACCCGCTGAACGAGATCCTGCAGCGGGCCGCCCGGCGGCGGTAGGAGCCGCTCATGCCGTCGAACCCGTGGGGCACGGCGCGGCCACGGTGGCTGACGCCGGTCGAGCCGGCCGACATGCGCCGCGGCGACGGGGACCTGTACGCGGACCTGATCGACGCGACGTGCCGGATCACGAAGGACTCGATCGCCGGGTCCGTGGGTGAGCTGATGGTCACCCGGGCCTGGCAGCGCCAGACGCTGCGCCGGGTGTTCGCTCGCCGCCCGGACGGGGGCCTGAAGCACCGCACGGGCCTGATCGGCACGCCCCGCAAGAACGGCAAGTCCGGACTCGGCGCGGGCGTCGGGATCGGCGGGATGCTGCTCGGCCCGATGGGCGGCGAGGTGTACTCCTGCGCGGCGGACAAGCAGCAGGCCTCGATCATCTTCGGCACCGCGAAGCGGATGGTCGAGATGGACCCGCACCTGTCGCAGGTGATCAAGTCCTACGCGCATGTGCTCGAGGTCCCCGCGACGGGGACGACGTACCGGGCGCTGTCGGCCGAGGCGTTCACCAAGGAGGGCCTGAACCCCTCCCTGGTGCTCTTCGACGAGCTGCACGCCCAGCCGAACCGCGAGCTGTGGAACGTCATGCAGCTCGCGATGGGCGCCCGGGTGGAGCCGCTCATGCTGGCGCTGACCACGGCCGGGGTGCGCACCGACCGCACCGGCCTGGACTCGATCTGCTACCACCTGTACCTGCACGGGGTGGCGATCGCCCGCGGTGAGGTCGACGACCCGACGTTCTTCATGGCGTGGTGGGAGCCCTCGGGTGGGGTGAACGCCCCGCACGACTCGCCTGCCACGTGGAAGGCGTCGAACCCCGGCTACGGGGACCTCGTCGCGGAGGCCGACTTCCGCTCCATGGTCCGCCGGACCGAGGAGAACGAGTTCCGCATCAAGCGGACGAACCAGTGGGTCACCTCCGGCAAGGTCTGGCTCCCCCACGGGGCGTGGGAGGCCGCCGCCGCTCCGGCCCGCTACCCCGGTGGCCCGCCGGACGGGGCGAAGGTCTGCCTGGGTCTGGACGGGTCGGTCTCGGGTGACTCCACGGCGATCATCGGCGTGACCGTCGAGGACCGGCCGCACATCTTCACGGTGGGGATCTGGGAGAAGGACCCCTACGACCCGGACTGGCGGGTCCCGCGCGCGGAGGTCAAGGAGGCGTACCGGGCCGCGTGCCGGCGCTGGACGGTCCTGGAGGGGCCGTGGGACGAGTACGTGTGGCAGGACGCCGCCGACGAGCTCCGCGGCGAGGGCCTGCCGATCGAGGGGTACCCGCAGACCCCGGAGCGGATGGGCAAGGCGACGCAGCGGTTCTACGAGGCCGTCGTCGACGTCGCGGTCACGCACGACAACGACCCGGTCCTGAACCGTCACGTCGCGAACGCGGTCCCGAAGCCGACGAGCCGGGGCCTGGCCCGCATCGCCAAGGAGAACCCGGACTCCCCCCGCAAGATCGACGCCGCGGTGACCGCGGTCTTCACCCTCGACCGCGCCGAGTGGTGGGCGACCCAGCCCGAAGAGACGGGCCCGAACATCTGGTGAGAGGAGGACCCGCCGTGACCGTCCCGGACGTGCTCGAGGTCGTCGGCTTCGCCGCGGCACTCCTCGGCCTGGCCGCCGTCGTGGTCGGCGTCGCGATGCTCAGCATCGCGGCCGCCTGGATCGTCGGCGGGCTCCTCGCGGCGGCCCTCGGTGTCCTGGTCGCGGTCATCGCGAACCGCGCCGACGCGCGCGCCGCCGCCACCGGCGAGGATGCGCGGCCGTGACGCTCCTGCGGCGGGTCTTCGCCTCCCTGGAGAGCCCTCAGACGCCGCTGTCGGCACCGAACATCGTCGAGCTCTTCGACGGCGGGGCGGCGACGAACGCCGGCGTCCGGGTGAACGAGAAGACCTCGCTCGGGATGCCCGCGGTGTGGCGGGCGGTCAACCTCATCGCCGGCACCGCGGCCTCGCTCCCGCTGCACGTCTTCCGCAACGTCGACGACGCCCGCGTGGTGCAGCGAACGGGCTGGGCGGCTCGCACGATCGAGGACCCGCACCCCGACATGACCCGCTTCGAGGTCTTCGAGACCGCGTTCGGGCACGTCGCACTGTGGGGCAACGCCTACCTCGCGCTGCACTGGCCGCGCCCGGACCGCCGCGAGCTGTGGCCCCTGCACCCGAGCCGGGTTCGGGTGGGACGCAGCAGCGACGGGGTGAAGGTCTTCACCGTCGACGGCGAGCCGGTCGACCCGGCGACCATCCTGCACGTGCCCGGCTTCGGGTACGACGGCGTGTGCGGCGTCTCCCCGATCCGCGCCGCCCGGCAGGGCGTCGGCCTGGCGCTCGCCGCCGAGGAGTTCGGCGGCCGGCTGTTCGGCAACGGCACGCTCGCCTCCGGGGTCCTGCAGACCGAGCAGCGCCTCTCCCCGGAGCAGGCGGACATCCTGCAGACCCGGTGGCGGGCCAAGCGCGCCGGCCTGGCGCACGCGCACGAGGCGATCGTGCTCGACTCCGGCGCCAGGTTCCAGCAGCTGTCGATCCCCCCGGGCGACGCTCAGTTCGTCGAGTCCCGGCGCTTCCAGATCTCCGAGGTGGCCCGGATGTACGGGATCCCGCCGCACATGCTGATGGACACCGAGAAGTCCACCTCGTGGGGCACGGGGATCGAGCAGCAGGGCATCGGGTTCGTGGTCTACACGCTGCGCCCGTGGCTGACCCGTTTCGAGCAGCGCCTCTCGCGCCTGGTGCGCCCGATCGACGCGTACGTCCGCTTCTCCGTCGAGGGCCTGCTGCGCGGCGACACGGCCGCGCGCGGCACGTTCTACCGCCAGCTGTGGGAGCTCGGGGTCCTGTCGACGAACGAGATCCGCGCGCTGGAGGAGATGGACGCCGTCGAGGGCGGGGACGTCCGCTACCGGCCACTGAACATGGGGCTCCTCGGTGAGCCCGACCCGCAGCAGACAGGGGTGACCGCGTGAGCGCCATCGGACCGTTCCGCTTCCGGGGCAGCGTCGAGCCGCGCCCGGGGATCCGCGCGTCCATCCTCGAGGAGGGCGTCGTCGACGGCGTCGCGACGCTGCGCCTGTACGACCCGATCGACTCCTGGGGCGGGGAGTGGGGCGTGTCGGCGAAGGAGTTCGCCGCCGTCCTGAGCGCGCTGCCCGCGGACACGAGCACGATCCGGCTGCACCTGAACTCCCCCGGTGGGGAGGTCTTCGAGGCCGTCGCCATCCTGAACATGCTGCGCGAGCACCGGGCCCGCGTCGTCGCGGTCGTGGACGGCCTCGCCGCGTCCGCGGCGTCGTTCCTCGCGGCCGGGTCCGACGAGGTCGTCATGGGCCGCAACACCCAGCTGATGATCCACGATGCGTGGGGTCTCGCGATCGGCAACGCCGCCGTGATGCGCGACGTCGCCGAGCGGCTCGACCGGATCTCCGACAACGTCGCCGGCGTCTACGCGTCCCGGAACGACGCGACGGCGGAGGTCGACTGGCGCGCGGCGATGCTCGCCGAGACGTGGTTCTCCGCGGAGGAGGCGCTCGCTGTCGGCCTGGCCGACTCGATCGCCGGCGCGGCCCCCGCCGGCGAGCAGGACGCCGCCTTCGACCTGTCCGCGTTCCGCTACCAGGGCAGGGAGAAGGCGCCCGAGCCGCACCTGGCCCGCGTCACCACGCCCGCGCCTGAGGCCGCCCCCGCCGGTTCGGGGCGCTGGCCGAGGGCGACGGAGCGCGCGTCCCGGCTGCGTGCCCGCCGGGGCGCGCTCACCACCTGACCCACCCACCACCACCGACCTCTCCCGGGCGGGCCGTCCCGCGCCGGGGTCTCCCGCCTGCCCGCAACCCCGCGGGGCCGGGCAAGGGCCGCCGACGCGCGGAGAAAGGAACACCACCACCATGGGCAACATCCAGCAGCTCCGCGAGCAGCGCGCCAACGTCTGGGAGCAGATGAAGGCGACGATCGACGTCGCCGACAAGGCCGGCCGGGACCTCACGGCCGAGGAGGCGCAGGCCTACGACCGCGCGGAGGCCGAGCTCGACGACCTCACCGCTCGGATCGAGCGGGCCGAGCGTCACGACACCCGGATGCGCCTCGGCGGCGCCCGCGAGACCGCCCCCGTGCAGGACCGCGACGACGACGACGACTACGGTCGCGTCTTCGGCTCGTTCCTGCGCGGCGGCCTGATGGGCCTCGACCCCGACGGGCAGGCGCTGATGCAGCGCCAGTTCCAGGCGGACAACACGATCCGCAACGCCGCGGGCGTCGGCACCGGCTCCGCCGGCGGGTACCTCGTGCCCCCGGCGTTCCGCGACACCCTCATCGAGACGGCGAAGGACTTCGGCGTCATGCTCCGCGAGGCGGAGGGCATCGAGACCGCGACCGGGGTGAACCTGCCCTGGCCCACGGCCGACGACACCGGCAACGTCGGCGCGATCCTGGCGGAGAACACGCAGGTCACCGAGCAGGACGTCACGATCGGCACCGCGAGCCTCGACGCGTACATGTACACCTCGAAGCTCGTCCGGGTCTCGTTCCAGCTCCTGCAGGACCGGCCCGACTTCGACAACTGGCTGGCCCGCAAGCTCGGCGAGCGGATCGGCCGGATCTGGTCGCAGCACTACACGACCGGCGACGGCAGCTCCAAGCCGGACGGCATCGTCACCTCGGCCACGGTCGGCGTGACCGGCACCGGCTCCTTCGCGAGCACGGGCGGCATCGCGTACGACAACCTCGTGGACCTCACCGAGGCCCTCGACCCCGCCTACCAGGGCGGCGCCGGGCTGAAGTGGATGATGCACCAGAGCGTGCGCAAGGCCGCCCGCAAGCTCAAGGACACCACCGGGCGCCCGATCTGGGAGCCCTCGACCCAGGCCGGCATCCCGGACACCCTCCTGGGCTTCCCGCTCGTGATCAACAACGACATGGCCACCCTGGCCGCGTCGTCCAAGTCGCTCGGCTTCGGCAACATCCGGCAGGCGTACGTGGCCCGCACGGTCGCCGGCATCCAGCTCCTGCGCCTGCAGGAGCGGTACGCCGACTACCTGCAGGTCGGGTTCCTCGCCTTCGCCCGGGCCGACGGCACCCTGCAGGACGCCAACGCGTTCAAGGTCTTCGCCACCACGGCGACGGCCTGAGCACGACCCCAGCGCCGGGCGGTTCGACCCCGCCCGGCGCCGGGCGCCCCAGGAAGGCCCAGCCGACAGGCGCCGGCAGCCGTCCCGAAAACGGTCAGCCCCCGAGCACGGGGCGTGAGGGTTCGACTCCCTCGCCTTCCGCGACCCCCGCGAGCACCAGGAGATGCCCATGAGCGCCTCGCCCGAGCGCGTCGACGTCGTCGCGATCCCCTCGATCCGCGCCGACGGCACGCCCGACCAGAGCCCCGGCTTCGTCGTCATCGACGCCCCGCAGGCCCCGCCCGCGCCGCCGGCGCCCACGGCCAAGAAGCCGCGCTCGCGGTGAGCGACCTGCCGCCGCTGCCGCCGACGGTGGAGGACGTCGTCGCGTTCCTGAACCTCCCGGCCGGCTACGCCGCCGACAAGGACACCCTCCTGGAGGAGGTCCTCGCCGCGGCGATCGAGTGGGCTGTCGACAAGGTCGGGCCGCTCGGCGAGACGACGTCGACGTGCCGGCTCGAGCAGAGCGGGCCCACGCTCGTGCTCCCGATGACGCACCTGGCCTCGGTCGTCTCGGTGGTCGACCCGAACGGCGTCACGCTCGAGGTGGACCCGGTGCGGGACGTGAACCTGCTCGCCGGGATCGTGATCGTCCCCTACTTCCGGTCCGGGTCGTGGACGGTGCAGGTCACCACGGTGCAGCAGGCCGCCTCGATCGCCCTGGCGATCAAGATCGTGTGCAAGCACCTGTGGGAGACCCAGCGCGGCCGCGGCGCCCGCTCCGGGCAGTTCGCCTCCGCCCCGGAGGACACCATCCCAGGCCCGAGGGGCTTCGCCGTCCCCGCCCGGGCGGCGGAGCTGATCCGCCCGTTCGCGAGGGTCCCGGCGATCGGCTGATGGCCGCCACGAACATCGACGCCGTCCTGGGGGCGCTCGTCGAGCTCGCCGAGGACGCCACCGGGCTGCAGGTCCTGGACGGGCCGGTGCTGGACGGCCTGATGTGGGAGCACGTCGTCATCGGCTTCCCCGACGGGGAGGACTCCTCGTACACGGTGGAGCGCTCCCCGATGCCCGGCCTGCGCACGGCGATGCGCGAAGACTGGTCCGTCCGGTGCCTGCTGTCGCTCACGACGGGGGCGTCCACGGTCGCAGACGTCCGGGCCCGGGCGGTCGAGGCGCTGACCGCGCTCGAGGACTCCGTCGCGGCGGCGTCGACGACGTCGGAACTGTGGTCCCGGGCACGGGTCGAGGGCCGCCTCGACTGGTACGTGCTGCAGCACGAGGACGGGGTCTCGGTGAACGTCCTCTTCTCGGTCTCGGGGACGTGCCTGCCGTGACCGTGGTGTCGATCCAGGGCGCCGGTGAGGTCCGCAACCTGGCCGAGGCGATCGGGCGGGTGCCGATCAAGGCCCGCCTGACGATGCGGCCCGCACTGCAGCGCGCCGGGCAGGAGATCAAGGCCGACGCCCAGGCGCGGGCGTCGTGGTCCTCGCGGATCCCGGGCTCTTTGACGCTGCGCGTGCAGCTGCGGGGCGCCCGGCTGGGGATCGTGCTCGCCGCGTCCTCGGCGCGGGCCCCGCACGCCCGACCGTTCGAGGGGCTGCTGAACCCGCAGTTCCGGCACCCGGTGTTCGGCAACCGGGAGGCGTGGGTCACGCAGGGCGCACGCCCCTTCATGTGGCCGGCCGCGCAGGCGGGCCGGGACCGCGTCACCGACGCCGTCGTCGGCGCCGTCGAGGCCGCGCTGCGCGACCTCTGACCAACCTCCCCGGCCGCTCGGACGGGGCCCGAGAACACCTAACCATCACCCCCACAGGGAGGCTCCACCATGGGCGCACTCGCCACGTCCGAGCGCTACTTCGCGCCGGAGTTCACGAAGGTCCACTTCCTCACGACGATCGCCGACGCCGACCTCGAGGCGACCCGGGTCGAGATCACCGCCGGCACGGACCTGTCCGGGGAGGTGCGGGACATGTCGGGCTGGCAGGTGAAGTCGAACGACATCGCGACCCCGGGCCTGTCCGACTTCACCGGCTCCATCCCGGGGCGTACGTCGGTGGAGAAGTCCTCGATCACGTTCTACGGGGACCGGCACGGCGACGACGTCCGGGCGGTCCTGTCCCGCGGTCTCACCGGCTTCATCGTGATCATGGACCACGGCGACGTCCCGACGGACCCGATGGACGTCTTCCCGGTCCGGGTCGGGTCGGTCGGCAAGCCCCGGTCGACCGGCGAGGAGTCCTACCAGCTGGTGGTCGAGTTCTCGATCACCCGCAAGCCGGCGGTCGACGTCCCGATCCCGGCCCTGGTGTGAGCCTGGCCGACGCCCTGCGGGGCAAGCAGCAGCGGCGCATCTCCGTCCCGGTGCTGGTCTCGGACCAGCGCGCGGACGAGCGCGCCGCCGCTGCTGCTCGTGCGGCGCTCGCGGCGCTCAAGGCGTCGCCCGCGTCCTACCCGCCGGAGCGGGAGGAGCAGCTGCGGGAGTCGCTCGAGGTCGCGGAAGCGGCCGCCCGCTCGCACGTCGTCGACGTCGAGTTCGAGGCGGTGCCGCCGGCAGCGCTGGAGGAGATGCTCGCCCAGCACACCCTCCCGGACGGGTCGGTGGACCGCGACGGCCTGCTGCCCGAGCTCGCCGCGGCGTGCGCGGTGGACGTCGAGCTGATGGTCGTCGACCTGTGGCGAGAGGTCCTCGGGGAGCGGTTCTCCAAGGGTGAGCGCGACGACCTGTACTCGCGGCTGCTGTTCGACCTGAACTACACCGTCCCGGCCGCGCGCCTGGGAAAAGGCTGACCCGCGACCGCTTGTTCGCCGCCCGGATGGCGTACTGCGGGCCCCGCGGGATCCCCCTGTCGACGTTCCTGCGCTGGGACCAGGGCGACCAGGACGCTGCCCTGGCGTGGGCGGGCCACGAGGCGCACCGGTGCTCCTCGTGCGGCTTCCACCCCGACGAGCACCCCGACCGTCCGCACGCGCACATCGACGTCTGCCCTGGGTGCGTCGCCGTGGAGCGCACGACGCAGACCGACGAGGCGAAGAGCACCCGCGGGGCGCACGTGCACCTGGCGCGTGACGGCGCCGGGTGCGCCCGCTGCGCCCGCGACGCCGACGCCGCGGCTCACTAGCGAACGACGGACGGGGGTGGCCTGGTGGCGGGACGTGGCGACACGCGGGTCAGGGTCACCTCCGAGTTCGACGACCGCGGCTTCAAGTCGGCGGAGGCGTCGGCGAAGGTCCTCGAGCGGGAGCTGAACCGCCTCGAGGCTGAGCAGCGCCGGATGGCGTCCCTGCACATCCAGGCCTCGAAGGAGATGGCGGCCGCGGACGCCGCCCGGCAGGCCGAGCAGCGCCGGATGGCGTCCCTGCAGATGCAGGCCTCCCGGGAGATGGCCGCGGCCGAGGAGGAGAAGGCCCGGGCGGTCATCGCCGCGAACCAGGCGCAGCAGGACGCCATGGTCGGTCTGGGACGCGGGATCACCGTGGCGTCGCTCGCCGCCGCCACGGGCCTGGCCCTGAGCGCGAAGGCGGCGATGGACTGGGAGTCCGCGTGGGCCGGGGTGACGAAGACCGTCGACGGCTCGGACGAGCAGATGGCCGACCTCGAGGAGGAGCTCCGCGGCCTGGCCCGCACCCTCCCCGCCACGCACGACGAGATCGCGGGCGTCGCCGAGGCCGCCGGCCAGCTCGGCGTCAAGGCGGGTGACATCGCCGGCTTCACCAAGACGATGATCGACCTCGGCGAGACGACGAACCTCACGTCGGACGAGGCGGCGACGGCCCTGGCCCAGCTGTCGAACATCATGGGCGTCTCGGCGGCCGAGGCCGGCCGGATGGGCGCCACCCTGGTGGCTCTCGGCAACGCCGGCGCCTCGACCGAGCAGGACATCGTGTCGATGGGCCTGCGGATCGCCGGCGCCGGCCGCACGGCGGGGATGACCTCGGACAAGGTCCTCGCGTTCGCGTCCTCGCTGTCGTCGGTGGGGATCGAGGCGGAGGCTGGCGGCACCGCGATCTCCCGGGTGATGCTGTCGATCGACTCGAGCGTGAAGTCCGGCTCGGACGCCGTCGAGGGCTTCGCGGAGGTCGCGGGCGTCTCTACGGCAGAGTTCGCGCGGGCGTGGCGAGAGGACGCCGCCGGGGCGCTGACGACGTTCATCCAGGGCCTGGGCCGGATGCAGGACGCCGGCAAGGACACCACCGCCACCCTCGACGAGCTCGGCTTCGCCGACGTCCGCGTCGCTGACGCGCTGCGCCGGTCCGCGCTCGCCGGTGACCTGCTGGCGGACTCCCTGGAGCTCGGCTCCGACGCCTGGGCGGAGAACATGGCCCTGGTCGAGGAGGCGAACAAGCGGTACGAGACGGCCGAGTCCCGGATGGAGATCGCCCGGAACAGGATCAACGACACCGCGATCGACATCGGGGCGAACCTCCTGCCCGCCGTCGGGTCGGGCGTCGAGATCGTCGGCGACCTCGCCGCGGGGTTCGGTGCGCTCCCTGACGGTGTGCAGCAGGCGATCACCGTGCTCGGCGTGGTGGCCACGGCGGTCGGTGTGGTCGGTGGGGCCGCGCTGATGGCCACGCCGAAGATCCTGGCCGCGAAGGCGGCGATCGACTCCCTCAACGGCGGCTCGTCGAAGATGGGCACGGCCCTCGGCGGGGCGGCCCGCATCCTCACCGGCCCGTGGGGCCTGGCGATCGCCGGCGCCGGCGCGGCGCTGGGCGTCCTGACGGCCATGTTCGGCGCGAACCAGCGCGCCCAGGACGAGTCGCGGGCGCAGACGCAGGCGCTCGCCGACACGTTCGACGAGGCGACGGGCGCGATGACGGACTACTCGCGGCAGTGGTTCTTCAACGAGGCCTCGACCCGCGGGTACATCGACGCGGCCAAGTCCCTCGGCCTCGACCTCGGCGTGGTCATGGACGCGATCATGGGCAACGCCGACGCCGCGGCCACCTTGAACGCCGGGATGGAGGAGCTGCGGGTCGGCGCGTTGGGGCTCTCGGCGGACGTCCGCGACGAGACCCTCAACAACATCAACCTGCTGTCCGCGGCCTTCGAGTGGGGCGCTGAGACCTCCGGCGAGGCGAAGACCGCGTGGGAGAACCAGGCCGAGGCCGGCGTCAGCGCGGCGGGCGCCGCGTCCGGCCTCGCGGACGCCACGACGGACGCGACGGGCGCGACCCAGGACCAGGTCGACGCGATCAAGACGCTGATCGAGGTCATGGACGTCCTGAACGGGGCGAACCAGTCGCGCGAGCAGGCCGAGATCAACTGGCAGGAGCAGCTCGTCAAGACGGGTGAGGTGCTGGGCGAGAACGGCAAGACGCTGGACGTCACGACCGAGGCCGGCCGGAACAACCGGCAGGCGATGCTCGACATGGCGCAGTCCGCGATGGCCCTCGCGCAGGCCAGGCTCGAGCAGACCGGCTCGGAGGACCAGTTCCGCCAGACGCTGGACCAGGCCAGGGACGCGCTGTTCAACCAGGCGCGGCAGTTCTTCGACACCGACGAGGCGGCGTGGGCCTACGTCGACCAGCTGCTGAAGGTCCCGGAGGACGTCACGACTCAGGTCGAGACCCCGGGCCTGCCGGAGGCGAAGCAGGGCATCGCGGAGCTGATCGGGGCGATCAACCGGGTGCCGGCGCACAAGGTGATCACGTTCGAGGGCCGCTCCCTGGGCATCGCTCCGATCATCGGGTACGTCCCGGGGACCGGGCAGCCGATCTACGGGGCTGCGAACGCCGACGGCGGGCTCGTCAAGCCGTACGCCGGCGGCGGGATGGAGGACCACACCGCGCAGATCGCGGCGGGCGGCTGGCCGGTGCGGGTGTGGGCCGAGCCTGAGACCGACTGGGAGGCGTACATCCCGGGCGCGATGTCGAAGCGGCCCCGCTCGACGGCGATCCTCGAGGACGTCGCGACGCGGTTCGGGCTGCGCCTGTCCGGGCCGGGCACGTCGACGCCGGAACCGGGCGGTCGCGGGATCGCGATCACGGTGAGCGTGGGCGATGTGCACGGCGGGAACGAGGCCGTCGGGGACGCCGTCGTGACGCGCCTGCGCGACCACATGGCGGCTCGGGGCATCGCCCTGATCGGGGCGGGGGTCTGACCGTGTCGGTGATGCTGGTCCCCTACCCGTCGCCCGCCGTCGGGGTGAGCGTCCCGGACCGCTTCACCATGACGTGGGCGGGCTGGGACGGCTCGTCGTGGGACCTGACCGACGAGTCCAACCCGGTCTTCCTCGGCGCGGGCCTGCGGGGCATGGGCGCACCCAAGGTGGAGCGGTACGCCTCGGAGTCGCCGTCGGTGGACGGCTCGCGGTGGCGGGGTCGGCGCACGGCGGAGCGTGAGGTGTTCTGGCCGCTGTGGGTGCAGCACGGCGCCCGGGGGCAGTCGTGGGTGGACCTGGACCGGGCGTGGTGGCGCACGATGGACCCGGACCGCCCGGGCCTGTGGACCGTGACCCAGCCGTCCGGAGAGTCTCGCTCGCTGCTGTGCCGGTGGACCTCGGGCGCTGACGGGTTCGAGATGGACCCGGCGCTGGTCGGGTGGGCCTCCTACGAGGTGTACCTGGTGGCGGAGGACCCGTACTGGCAGGGGCCCCCGGTGGTCCGGTCGTGGGCGCCGGCGGCGCCGGTGGACTTCTTCGACACCGCGGGCGACGGCGCGCCGCCGTTCCACCTGAGCTCGAGCGTGACCCTGGAGACGGCGACGATGTCCAACCCGGGCGACGTCGAGGCGTGGCCGGTGTGGCGGATCGACGGGCCGACGACCACGGTGGAGGTCGGCGCCGGCGGCACGGTGGTCGAGGTGCCGTTCGCGATCGCCGACGGGGACTC